>JBQTHQ010000158.1:0-26669 GCA_052389695.1 Bacteroidota bacterium
AAATCCCCGCTGACAATGTCTTTTGGTTTTGTAAAAATAAATGAGTCGGGCAAATACTTTTTCACAACTGCATCAAGCGGTAGTATCGCTTCCTGTATTCGTTTTGCATAACGAATACTGTCAGTTATGTCTTTATTTTTTTCCGCTAATTCCGCGTTTTTTGCCGCCAGCTCTTGCGTCCGCTCTTCTACTTTTTCCTGTAATTCTTTTTTAGCAAATTGTAATTTTCGTGTACGAACCTTATCATAAACATAAATACTAAAGACCACAAAAATTACAGCCAATATGTAAAAAGTGACCGTCTGCCAAAAAGGTGGCGCAATAAAAAATTTATATTCAGCAGGTTGTATATTACTTGTGCCATCACTATTACGTGCACGAACCATAAATGTATAGGAACCGGAAGGGAGATTCGTATACACCGCTTCATTAGCTGATGTATAGCCTGGAAGCCAGTCCTTATCAAATCCTTCCAGCTTGTATTGATACTGAATTTTCCCGGGATTGCTCAAACTTACTCCAACATAGGTAAATGTCAAATGATTGTTATCATACGAAAAACGGCCGTCATCAGGAAAGGGTGCATCATTCATAAATAATTTTAATCCGGAAATAAATGTTTGTGGTTCCACAGTGTTTGGTTTGTCCTCTTTAGGACTATATCGAACAGCGCCCATAATGGTTCCATACCAAAGATTTCCTTCTTTATCAATGCAAACAGAATTGGCATTGGTTTCAACACCTAAAAACCCTTCGGATTTTCCATAATGTGTGAACGTTGCTGTTGCTTCATCAAAACGATCAATACCGCGACTGCTGCCGATCCAGATGTGATTATCATTATCCGCGATAATAGAGTAAGGTGAGTCTGTTGTTAAACCTTCTTTAACAGTGAAATTGGTAAATGTTTTTCCATCGTATTTATACAAACCTCCTCCATATGCACCTAACCAGATATTGTGCTGCTTATCTTCACTGATACATAAAATAAACCGATGGCGCATTCCGTCTGTTTCATCAAATTTTTTAAAGCTCGATCCATCAAACATGGAAAGGCTTCCACCCAATGCACCAAACCATAAATTACCTTTACTGTCTTTAAAAATGTGATATACATTATTTCCTCCCAACCCGTCAGTAGTTGTATAGTTTCTAAATGTTTTAGCAACAGGATCGAATTTTGAAACTCCTTCTTTAGTTCCAAACCACAGGTTCCCTTTGTTATCCTCGCTGATCGCATATACCACATTACCCGCCAAACCATTGTCTTTGTTATAAGTTTCAAATTTACCGGTTGCTTTGTCAAATTTGCATACGCCCCCAAAACCACTGCCAAACCAAAGATTCCAGTTCTTATCCTCAAATGACGATAGTATAACATTACTGCTCAAGCCATCTTTTACCGTATAATTTTTTATCGTGTGATGCTCTTTACGATTAACTGCAGAATAACTAAATGAAATTTTTGAGATCCCTTCATTCGTCCCCAGCCAGATCGATCCTTCACGGTCGCAAAGTGTTGTCCAAACCAGGTTATTCACAAGGCTATCCGCCTCATCATAAATCTGAAAACGTTCACCGCGATACTGATTTAAACCAATATCTGTTCCGATCCATACATTGTTTTCACGATCCTGAAAAATAGTATTTGCATTAAAATAATTTAATCCCTGCCTGGTATTATAATTGTAAATGATCGCTTTAGAAAGTGCATCTGTTCTGTCCTTTGAAGGATATGGCGTGCATTTGGCTGCTCCTCCTCCGGTAGTGCCTATCCATACATTATGAGTTTTATCCTCAAAAATACAATTGATAAAATCAGATCCTAAACCGTCTTTCGTGCTAATGAGCTGACCTGCATTTTCAATTGCTTTAACAGGGTATTTCACAGAAAAATCATCTCTTACCTGGAGTACCATTACTCCGACATCTGCAGTACCTACCCATATTTCATTATAATTTACCAAGGCAATAGTGGTGATACGATTACTTAACAATCCATTACCAATATTTAATATGCTGTGATTAGAAATATTGTTCCCTTCAAAAATTGCTATTCCAATATCTGTTGCGGCCCATATATTCCCCTTTTGATCCAGACAAACATCATATACATTATCGCTGCTAAGCCCGTCTTTCTTCGTAATGGCGATCATTTTTTTATTTGCCGGATCATATACAAAAATCCCCGCGCCTTCTGTTGCGATCCAGAAACTTCCTTTTTCATCCTGCACAATAGCAGTAACTGTTTTAAAGCGGGTATATTCTTCCAGATTAAGATTTTCAATTTTTTGTGTTTTATAATTGAACATGGAAACTCCACCTGCCCAATGTCCCAACCAGATATTTCCGTTTTTATCTTTAAAAAGTGTGGTGATCCAATCTTCCGCTAATGAATCCTTCCGGGAGTACGTTTTGAATTCACGCCCATTGTATTTTGTCAAGCCGGAAAGAGTACCGATCCAAAGATTACCATCATTATCCTGTGTAATGCCTTGTACCTGTGATTGAGAAAGACCTTGTTCCACACCATAATAAATAAAACTGGTGGTTTGTGAACGGCCTGCATGTGAGTAAAGCAGCAGCCATGTAAATAGCATCGCAATACATATATTATACATTTTCTTCATCTATTGTTTATTTTGATAACCGGCGTAAAATGAAATTTCTTTATTATATGTTACTTCATCTATTTCAATATCATTTTTATACCAATACACCGCAGACCAAAAATAGGTTTCTTTACGATAGGTATCCAATTGTTTTCCTTTTGTGATGACGGTTGTGCGGACAGTTTTTATCATTCCATCATCAACTGTTACCGACATATTCGGAAGTTCTTTTCGGGAATATCCTTGCACATCCGGCAATGTTGTTTGATTGCTGATACGTACAGAACGCTCTGCAAATGCGGCAGCTTCAACCAATTTTCGCATTTGATTGATCTTATATTGTTTGTTCTCCAGCGTTTTCTTTTGTTTGATCTTTTGTCCCTGACGCAATTTATCCGCTTTGGCTTTTAATTCGGTTTCTTTACGCATTTGATTGATCACTGTCGTAGCACGGGCATCCAATTTTTCCTGGTTAAATGCTTTTTGTTTAGCTGTACGTTCATTTTCAGCCACCATCCTTAGCAAGTCATTTTCATAATTTGTTTTGATCTCTTTATTCTTTTTGGCAAGCACTCCTTTGGCTTCTTTTTCTTTCTGTAAACGGATAGCTTCACTCTCCATTGATTCTGCTTCCAGTTTTTGCCTGTCGGCTTCTTCTTTTAAACGAGCCAATTCATTGGCCCTTGCCAGTGCATCAGTTTTTGCTTTTTGCTCGGCAAACAACTTTTCTTCCGCTTCTCTGCGCACCTTTTCTTCTGCGTCGCGTTTTGCTTTTTCAGCTGCTTCCAGTTTATCTCTTTCCAATTTTTCTTTCGCCAGTTTTTCCTCAACTAACCTGGTTTGTTCTTTAGGATCGATCAATATATCTTTTGTAAATTGTGCCAGGTAAGCTTCATCATCCATAAATTTTTTTTTTCCGTCAAAAATTATTTTCGTAAATGGGTTTTTGTATTTTTCAATACGAACTGCATTGGTAGTAGTTTCAAAAAAAGGAATTTCAGTTTCATATAAAGGGAATAGATCATTCCTATCTTTTGAGAGTTTGCTTGCATATACCATTAAGTGCATATCTACACAACCCGGATAACTGAACGTAATTTTATAATCAAAACCGAAAACAAGATTTACATCAAATTTCCCGTTCTTTCCTGTCTTAATTCTTTCCTGCTCAATTGTTCCTCCACGATAAACAGTAACTACCGCACCCGGAAGAGGCTTTCCGTCTTTAACGGTACGACCGGACAATTCCAGCATGCCGGGAGCCTGGGCTTTTAAATTACTAGCAGATAAAAAAACGCAGGCGAGCAACAGAATGTTCCTGTAAAAGCAATTAAAATGGTTGTCGGTTAAAGAGGTGTTTAAAACACGCATGAAGACTTATTTTCGATCCTAAGTTAATAAAAAAAGCAATGAAAAGGCAAGTTACGGATACGGTTTATAGATGAAATATATAATCCATTTAAAAGGTTTTATAACTTCACCACAGAGGAACGGAGAACATGGAGTTTCACGGAGATAGATTTAATTGTTTTTTGCACAGGATTTCATGGCTATTTTTGAATAATTTCTCTCTGTGTTTCTTTGTGCGCTCTGTGTCTCCGTGGTTTTTTCTTACTATGTTTTATTTCTAATATATCAATACACACTCAAATAGTTCCGCGAAATGCTTTTTTAATTTCTGTTTTACTTCCTCTTCATTTACTTTATGCCCCAGCTCTTTATCCAAAGATGTGACCGCCTTATCTGAGATGCCACAAGGAATAATATTTCCAAAATAATTCAGATCAACATTTACATTGAATGCAAAACCATGCATCGTTACCCAACGACTTGCACGCACTCCCAATGCACATATCTTTCTTGCTTTTAAAGCATCGCCTGCATCCAACCATACACCGGTTTCACCTTTTCTTCTACCCGATTGTATTCCATATTCAGCGAGCGTGCGAATCACAACCTCTTCCAAAAAACGAAGATATTTATGTATATCTGTAAAAAAATTATCCAGATCCAATATTGGATAACCAACTATCTGTCCGGGCCCATGATAGGTAATATCACCACCACGATTGATCTTATAATAGGTGGCATTTCTTTCTTTTAATTGCTGTTCACTCACCAGCAGATTTGTTTCACTTCCACTTTTACCAAGAGTGTATACATGCGGATGCTCACAGAAAATGAGGTAATTGGTTGTTGGTTGTTGATTCTTGACCGGAAGTATTCTATTCCCCGACTTTATTTTCACAACTTCAGTAAATAGCTTTTCCTGGTAATCCCAGGCTTGTTTATAGTCCATCAAGCCCAGATCAATAACTTTCACCTCTTGCATTGATTATTTTTTAAAACTGAAAACCGTATAGTAAATGTACGATTTTATCCTGTTTTATTGGATTGTCAGGGAATAAAAAAGCCCCGCATTGTGCGGGGCCCTTCAAAAAGTATTTTAGTTGTAAAATTATTTTCCTCCAAATTCAAATCCAACAAAAAGTGCGAAAACAGAGTTTACGTTTGCAGAATTCGAATCATTTTCATAAATAGTTACAAAGCCGCGCGAATAATTTAAACCCATTGTAAAACCGTTTTCCGCTTTAAGCCCTATTGCAGCCACAGCACCAAAATCCATGGGTTTAAGTCCGTTAGTGGAACTGCTTTTACTTGTTTGAGTAGTAGTGCCAAAAAAAGGTACTGTGGTAGTAGACTCAGTAGTAGCTGAAGCTCCCGCAAGAATTCCAATGTATGGCCCAACCAAAATATAAAAACTTTTGGTAGGATTAACTCTTAGTTGCAAAGGAATATCAATATAGTTCAATGTGACTGATTGTTTTACAGAACTGTTAGCAGAAGTTGATTCATATCTATATCCTTTCATTGAAAAAAGCACTTCCGGCTGAAAGCCCAATAAATCACCGAACTTAATATTCGCATAAGCACCAAATTGACCTCCGAGCTTTATTTTTGATTTTTCTGTTACACCATTCGTATTATTATTGCTTTTAACGTTACTTACCGAAGCTCCATTTAAGCCGGCTTTAATTCCAATAGCAACTTGTGCATTTGTTGCGACAACGCTTAACGTTATCATTGCAATTATTAATAGTACTTTTTTCATATTGTTTGTTTTTAGGGTTAAATAATATTTAAAGGTAATTGTTTTATATTATTAAAACTACAATTTAAATTTTGGAAAGCGCTGATTTTAATTGATTGATCACATTCACTTCAATAGCATCAACCCCTCTTAATTCAGCTAATTGAACAGAGATCCAATCACCTAAATGAATAAAATAGATGGCTTTTTCAATAGCTGTTTTCCCTTTTGAAAAAATTTCTGTAATGTTATCAGCATATTTTTTTATTACTTCTTTATTGATCTCTACACGAGCTAAATTCCGGAAGTATTCGTCCTTATCGAGGAAAATCAGAACGGAAAGGTTATCATTTTTTTCGGTCCAACCCACCAACTCATTGTGGTTCATTTCAGGAATGATATGGTGCCAGCAAAGTATCTTTGCATTTTCATTTAACTGCTGGCGGAAACGAATAGCAACACCTTCATAATAAGTAGTGGCATATATTACCGGTATTTTACCTTTTAACTTTTTAACAATGCTGCCTGCCTCTGCAATGATATTGGATTCTTCCGAATCAATTAATTTTATAGCTGATTCCAGCTCTGCTTTGTAATTAGTTGTGATCACTTTAAAGAATCCCAAAATAAAAAACAATTGGGGTAAAGAATAGCCTAAACAAGCTCGTGGTGGCATTCCGCTTGGGACAATGATATAATCGTATCCCTTTGCTTTGGATATTTCCTGTACTTTTCCTCCAGAGGTAACACTAACAATCTTTGCATTTTTAGCACTTGCCTGTTCCATGCAATTTAATGTTTCTTCTGTGTTTCCTGAATAGGATGAAATAATTAGCAGGGTATTTTCATTTACATAAGCCGGGATAAAATAGCCTTTGCTTACGCTGATCGGCATACTGGCATTTCCTGCAACAAGTTCAGCGACTATACTTCCGCCAATACCTGAACCGCCTAAACCACATATTAATACATTTGAGATCTTATTTTTAGCCGGATTTAGCTTTGCATTGTTCCCAATGTTAACCGCTTCAGCTAATTGCTTCGAAAAATTTGCTACTAATGTCTTCATGCTTTTATGTAATAGGGGTGCTAAAATACAACTTTTGCTCAAATATCCAATATATATAGCTGTTTAAGAATACCAACAGATGTAGTGCAAAGAATATACGACTGGTACAACAAATAGTTTTCAGGACATTTTAAAATTTTTATTAACTATCCGTTTGTCCCTCTTCTCTTTTATGTAATCCATGAAAAATATTCTCTTTTTCCACTATATTTACATTTCTAATTTTAATAACCCGATACCATGAGCATTGAACTAAACGAACAGGAAATTTTAAGGCGTAAGAAACTGGAAGAGATTACCAAAACCGGGGTCGATGCATATCCTGCGGAATTATTTGAAGTAAATGCAAATGCAAAAAATATTTTAGAAAATTTCAAGCCCGAAAAAGCAGAAGAATATAAAAACATAAGCATTGCAGGCCGCATAATGGGAATTCGTGATATGGGAAAAGCCTGCTTTATAAATTTGCAGGATGCAACCGGACGAATTCAATTATATATCAAACGAGATGATGTATGCCCGGGAGAAGATAAAAGTACATTTGATGTTTTGTTTAAAAAGCATACAGATATAGGTGATATTATTGGCATTAAAGGTTTTGTATTTATCACCAAAGTAGGAGAAACATCTATTCACGTTACCTCTTTTAAAATGTTGAGCAAATCATTACGACCTTTGCCGGTTGTAAAACGTGATGAACAAGGCAATACATTTGATGAGGTTACTGATCCTGAATTTCGTTACCGCCAGCGTTATGTCGACCTTATCATTAATCCAACTGTAAAAGAAACCTTTATAAAACGTACAAAAATGGTAAATACCATTCGTGATTTTTATAATGCCAAAGGTTATTTAGAAGTGGACACTCCCGTATTACAAGCTATTCCCGGTGGTGCAACTGCGCGGCCGTTTAAAACACACCATAATACATTGGATATTCCTATGTATTTACGGATCGCGAATGAATTATATTTGAAACGGTTGATCGTAGGTGGTTTTGATGGGGTGTATGAATTCTCCAGGAACTTCCGTAACGAAGGAATGGACCGCACACATAATCCGGAGTTTACAGTAATGGAATTATATGTAGCGTATAAGGATTACAACTGGATGATGGATATTACCGAGGAATTAATAGAAAAAATTGCATTGGATCTGAATGGAAAAACACAAGTGCAGGTTGGAGAAAATATAATTGATTTTAAACGCCCCTTTAAACGTGTAACCATGTTTGAATCCATTAAAGAGTTTACAGGAATTGATACGAGTGAAATGGATGAAACTCAATTACGCGATGTTTGCAAACAATTAAAAATTGATGTGGAACCCAGCATGGGCAAAGGCAAACTGATTGATGCTATTTTTGGAGAAAAATGCGAAGGCAATTATATTCAGCCAACTTTCATTACAGATTACCCGGTTGAGATGAGCCCGCTTACAAAAAAACATCGTAGTAAACCCGGATTAGTAGAACGTTTTGAGTTAATGGTTAACGGCAAAGAATTAGCAAATGCTTATTCCGAATTAAATGACCCGATCGATCAGCGTGAACGTTTTGAAGAGCAGATAAAATTAATGGAACGTGGTGATGATGAAGCCATGTTCATCGACCAGGATTTTTTACGCGCATTGGAATGTGGTATGCCTCCAACAGCAGGAATCGGTATCGGTATCGACCGTCTGGCAATGATCATGACCAACTCTCATTCCATACAAGATGTATTATTTTTCCCGCAAATGCGACCCGAGGTGATTCAAAAACCGATTGTGCAATTAAAACCGGAAGAAATTAAGGTATTGGATGAGGTAAAAAAACAGGATAAAGCTACACTGGCAAGCATGTCCGAAAGCCTTGGTATATCTAAGAATCAGCTCCAAAAACTGATGAATTCCTTAGAAGAAAGAAACCTGGTGAAAAGAGAAGGGTCCGTTTACCAATCAATAAATTAGCTTATTAATTAACTCAATTTAAACATGTCCGATAAACAACAAATAGCAGTAATAGGAGGAGGAAGTTGGGCAACAGCTATCGTTAAGATGCTGTGTAATAATTCTAAACAGGTGCATTGGTGGATCCGCAATTCAAGTACTGTGGAGCATATTAAAAAATACAAGCACAATCCTAATTACCTGACCTCTGTTGAATTTAATACTGACTGCCTTTTATTAAACGATGATTTAAAAGATGTACTATCAAAATCTGATATATTGATTATGGCGATCCCATCCGCATTTTTGAAAGAAGGCCTTTCCGGATTAAGCCCTGATAATTTTAAAAACAAAAAAGTATTTTCTGCTATAAAAGGAATTGTTCCTGAAAACAATTTAATTGTTGGAGAATTTTTTAATACCGAATATAAAATACCGATGGAAAATATTGGTGTTATCACCGGCCCATGCCATGCAGAAGAAGTAGCTATGGAAAAACTTTCTTACCTGACCATTGCTTCACAAAATATTGACAATGCCGCTTTTGTAGCTTCACAGCTGAATTGCAGGTATATTAAAACAACCGTGTCGGATGATATTTACGGGACGGAATATTCTGCTGTTTTAAAAAATGTTTTTGCTATTGCCAGCGGCATTTGCCATGGCCTTGGTTATGGCGATAATTTTCAGGCAGTATTGATCTCAAATGCCATACAGGAAATAAAACGTTTTGTAGACGAAGTTCATCCGATCGACCGCGATATCAAGAGTTCCGCATACCTGGGAGATCTTTTGGTAACAGCGTATTCACAATTCAGTCGCAACAGAATGTTTGGTACCATGATCGGTAAAGGATATTCCGTAAAATACGCGCAATTAGAAATGAATATGGTGGCAGAAGGATATTACGGAGTTAAATGCGTTTATGAGATCAATAAGCAATGCAATGTGGATATGCCTATAACAACTGCTGTATATCATATCTTATATAAAAATATATCCCCGATCATCGAAATGAAATTGCTCACGGATAAATTATCTTGACCTTCAAATTTTTATTTCGGAGTATCCCCCTCTCCTTCAGGAGAGGGGTTAAGGGTGAGGTTATAGTACTCAAACACCAATTTCCCCTTTGCCTTCCCAATAACCTCAGCCAATTCCGCCTCTGAGGTTTCTTTTATTTTTTTCACAGATTTAAAATGTGATAATAATTTTTTAGCAGTTGTATGGCTTATCCCTGCGATCTCGGTCAGCTCTGTTTTTAAAGTTCCTTTATCTCTCCTCCCTCTGTGGTGTGTTATTCCAAAACGATGAGCTTCATCCCGGATTTGCTGAATTATTTTTAAGGATTCACTGCGTTTATCTAAATACAATGGGATCGAGTCTCCGGGAAAATATATTTCTTCCAATTTTTTTGCAATGCCGATAATTCCCACTTTACCTCGCAACTCTAATTTTTCAAGACTATTCAAAGCTGCACTCAACTGTCCCTTTCCGCCATCAATAATTATTAATTGGGGTAATGATTGATTCTCCTCAAGCACACGTTTATATCTTCTGTAAATGATCTCTTCCATGGAAGCAAAATCGTCAGGGCCTTCCACCGTTTTTATATTAAAATGACGATACTCTTTTTTACTTGGTTTAGCATCTTTAAAAACGGTCATTGCTGCAACCGGATAAGCGCCTTGAAAATTTGAATTGTCGAAACATTCAATATGCCTGGGCTCTTCCGTCAAATGCAGATCTTTTTTCATTTGTTCCAGGATGCGCTTTGTGTGGCGCTCCGGATCTATCAAACTTTCCTGTTTTAATTTATCCCGCCTGTAATAATCCACATTGCGTTCAGAGAGTTCCAGTAACTGTTTTTTATCCCCACGCTGCGGAATAATAAATTCAATACCGGGAAATTCCGTATCGATCTTAAAAGGAACAATTATTTCTGTTGCATCGCTGCTAAAACGTTCGCGCAATTCTGCAATCGCAAGTGTTAACAGCTCTTGTTCACTTTCATCCAATTTTTTTTTCAGCTCAATGGTATGTCCCTGTATGATGGCCCCATTTACTATTTTCAAGAAATTCACATATCCGCTTTTCTCATCGGTTATAATAGAAAATACATCTACATTGGAAATAGAGGGACTTACAACGGTTGATTTGCTTTGAAATTTTTCCAGCAGATCGATCTTCTCTTTAATAAGATGCGCCTTTTCAAATTCCATTTTCGAAATGTGTTGTTGTAACAATACTTTCAAATGACGGGCAACGGTATTGATATTACCTTTAATGATCTCTTTGATTTCTGCAATCCCGCGATGATACTCTTCTTCAGCTTCTTTTCCAATACAAGGAGCTTTGCAGTTGCCCAAGTGATATTCCAGGCATACTTTAAATTTATTTGCCTTAATATTTCCATTCGTCAAATTCAAATTGCAATTTCTAAGCTTATAAAGCTGTCGAATGAGGTCCAAAACCATATTCATCACTTTAACGGATGCATAAGGGCCAAAGTAGACCGAGCCATCTTTCACGATTACTCTGGTAGAAAAGACTCTTGGAAACGGCTCATTTTTAATGCAGATCCAGGGATATGTTTTATCATCCTTAAGCAATACATTATACCTGGGTTGGTATTTTTTGATCAGGTTGTTTTCCAATAGTAAAGCGTCTAATTCAGTATCAACCACCATGTATTTGATATCGGTTATTTTCCTAACCAATACCTGCGTTTTACCATTCTCATATTGATCTTTATTAAAATAGGAGAACACCCGCTTTTTTAAATTTTTGGCCTTTCCCACATATATGATCTTCCCGGTATCATCAAAAAACTGGTACACTCCCGGATCATCAGGCAATGAACGAATAAGTTGCTGTATGTTTTGGTTTTTTTCCAACTAAATAATTTAAAATTTTTCTCGGTGTAACTCTGTGATAGACTCCGTGTACTCTGTGTAATCCTTCCTATTCACATTGTATTTATTTCACAGAGCAACACAGAGAAGGCCACAGAGAATTACAGAGTTAAATAATATACAAAGATACAGCCAAAAAACTCCTGTATTTCTGCAAAAAATTGTTTTGTTAAAATAGGTCTTTAGTGATAGGTTTTTAAAGTTTTGTCGAATTTATAGATCCCGTATGCTATAATATTTTGTAGTTTTGTTCGCTTTTATTTAGCACCCTAATGGGCAAAGACCACCATCACGTTCACAAAGTATCAGGAGCAGCACTGCTTGTTACACTCGGTATTATCTTTGGCGATATTGGAACCTCTCCGCTGTATGTATTAAAAGCTATTATCGGAGAAGGGAACCCTATTAACTCTGAAACAGTGATGGGAGGGATTTCCTGCATTTTCTGGACGCTCTCTTTGCAAACCACTTTAAAATATGTAATCCTTACCCTTAGAGCTGATAATAAGGGAGAAGGAGGTATTTTTTCTCTTTTTACTCTTGTGAGAAGAGCGAAAATTAAGTGGCTGATGTTCCCTGCTATTATTGGGGGCAGTACACTTTTAGCTGATGGTATTATTACTCCTCCCATCTCAGTGGCCTCTGCCATAGAAGGATTGCGCGCAGTGGATCCTGATATAAAAACCATTCCTATTGTAATTGTAATTCTTACAGCATTATTTACAATACAACAATTCGGAACAAAACTGGTAGGCAAGTTCTTTGGCCCTATGATGTTGGTTTGGTTTTTAATGCTTGCTGTGCTGGGAACTGTACAAATATCCACTAACATTAATGTCCTTGCGGCTATAAACCCTTACTTTGCTTATAAATTATTATTCGTGCATCCGGGGGGCTTCCTCGTTTTAGGCGCTGTTTTTCTTTGTACTACCGGGGCAGAGGCCCTTTACTCAGATCTTGGCCATTGCGGAAAACAAAATATTCGTATTTCCTGGATCTTTGTTAAAACAGCTCTTATATTAAATTATTTTGGACAAGGAGCATGGTTGATTGCGCATGAAGGAGAAAAATTAACCACTAATCCTTTCTATAGTATTATGCCAGCATGGTTTGTTCCAGCCGGAATCGCCATCGCAACTATGGCTGCCATAGTTGCCAGCCAGGCCTTAATAAGTGGTTCGTTCACACTTATCAACGAAGCCATGCGATTGAATTTCTGGCCCAAGGTAAAAGTAAAATACCCTACTGACCTGAAGGGCCAACTTTATATTCCATCTATTAACTGGCTTCTTTTAGCAGGATGTATAGGCATTGTCCTCCATTTTGAAGAATCAGCCGGAATGGAAGCCGCTTACGGTTTAGCCATTGTTCTTACCATGTTAATGACGACCACCCTGCTTACTTATTATATGATCATAAAACATTATAATAAGATATTCATTGCGATTATTGTAACTCTTTACATCTTTATAGAAAGCGCTTTCCTAGTAGCAAACCTGAGTAAATTCCTGCATGGTGGGTATATTACATTATTGATTGCCAGTATGCTTATTATAGTCATGTTGGTTTGGTATTATGCCCGTAAGATCAGGAACCGTTATGTGGAATTTGTAAGGCTGGCTGATTATTTACCTGTATTGGAAGATCTTAGCCGCGACTTAAGCGTTCCAAAATATGCTACACACTTAGTGTATTTAACCAGCGCAAATAATATAGATGAAATTGAATCGAAGATCATTTATTCCATTATGCAGAAACAGCCAAAACGTGCTGATATCTATTGGTTTGTGCATGTGGATGTGGTGGATGAACCTTACCGGATGGAATACAAAGTGTGTGAATTTATCCATGATGATGTGATCCGCATCGACTTCAGATTAGGTTTTCGTGTAGCGCCCCGCGTAAATTTGATGTTCCGTAAAGTGGTGGAAGATCTTGTAAAAAATAAAGAAGTGGATATCACTAGTCGATACAAATCCTTGAATAAAAATAATATCATTGGTGATTTCCGTTTTATTGTAATAGAGAAATTTTTATCGCATGAAAATGAATTGCCTTTCTATGAAAAAATGATCCTGGATGTTTATTCGTTTTTAAAACATTTTAGTTTATCGGAAGAAAAAGCTTTTGGACTTGATACCAGTTCTGTTACCGTTGAAACTGTTCCGATGATCATTGCTCCTCCCAAAGAGTTAAATATGAAACGGATAGAGTGATTAAGCTAAATAAAATATGGCTACCTTTTATTCTTTCTGTAAGTATAGTTTTCCATTCTCCTGCTCAAAGCGATACCTCAACAATAAAGCCTGAAATTAAATTATCCGGTTTTATAGATATGTTTTATGCCTATGATTTTAATGAGCCTACAACAAATTATCGGCAAAATTTTTTATATAACCACAACCGCCACAATGAATTTAATCTCAATATGGGCATAATCAAAGTTGCCGTAGAACACACTAAATATAGGGCTAACATTGCTCTACAAGCCGGAACTTATCCGACAGATAATTATGCAGCAGAGCCGGCGATGCTCAAACATGTTTATGAAGCCAATGCAGGAATTTCCCTGAGTAAAAAAAATAACTTATGGGTTGATGCAGGAATTTTTGCTTCCCATATTGGCTTTGAAAGTGCTATTTCTATTGATAATTGGACCTTGACTCGTTCTCTGCTTGCTGATAACACACCTTATTATCTATCGGGAATTAAATTAACTCATACTACTAAAAATTTGGAACTAGTTGCGCTTGTATGTAACGGCTGGCAAAGAATACAAAAGGTCCAAGGTAATTCATTGCCTTCATTCGGAACACAAATAAAATATTCGCATGACAAAAAAATTATGTTCAATTGGAGTACATTCATCGGCACAGACAGCCCTGACAGCACCAGAAAAATGCGTTACTTCAATAACTTTTATGGGCAATTTCAGTTTAACAAAAAAATTGGGTTAATTGCAGGCTTTGATATTGGATTTCAACAATTTGCCAAAGGAAGTTCTAATTATAATACTTGGTCAAGCCCGGTGGTCATAATAAAGTATTCATTTAATGATTATTGGGCAACTGCTATCCGAGGAGAATATTATTCTGACAATAAAGGAGTAATTATTCCTACATTCACTATCAATGGATTTCAGACCAGTGGAACTTCATTAAATATTGATTATACACCACAAGAAAATGTAATGTGCAGATTAGAAGGACGCTTACTAAATAGTAAGGACAAAATTTTTGAATATGGCAATAAAATTATAAATGACAATTATTTTATAGCAGGCTCAATTGCCATAAAATTTTCCAAGTAACTAGCACTTCAACCCTGCTATCACTTTCTTAGCCTGTGCATTTGCAGGATCTAATTCCAATACCTTCTGCATATTAATTTTTGTATTCGCACAATCTTTTTTACTTGCATAATGAGCGGCTAAATAATTGTATGCATCTATCAGATCTTTTTTATTTTTTTCAATTTCTTCAGGTTTAACTTTAGAAATAAATAATTCATAGTATTCTTTTGCTGCCCATTTCTCATTCTTCAGATCCATCTGAACATTTGTTTTCGCTCTCCATAAATACCCCAAAGGCAGGTCAGGTTGCAAGGTAGTTATTTGAATAAAAGCCGAATCTGCTTTCACAAAATCCTTAGAAAAATAATAGGCCCTTCCCAATCCATTATAATCATTCACATTCGCTTTTCCGGCTGCTATTTTAATTTTATAAGAAGCGATTGCATCCGCATACTTTTTCATTTTACTGTATGCAGCAGCAATATCCCCATTCAATTCTATTTTTTCAGGCTGCAGTTCCAATGCTTTTTTGAAATCAATGATCGCTAAAGAATCTTTATTATTTTTCGATAATAATTTTGCACGGTACTCATAATCCAAAGGAATGATCTTTATGGTTGTGTTTTTTGATGCTTTATCAAAAAACTTATTAATGGTTTCCAGGCCGTTCACATAATCAGCCGCCTCATACTGAGAATATCCTTTATAACGGTATAAATAAGCATTTGACGAATCACATTTTAATGCTTCAGTAGCAGCTTCTACAGATTCTTTATATTGTTTTGCCTGGTTCAAAAAACCTGCATAACGGCCCCTTGCGCTGCAATTATTATTCAATTGTAAATAACGTTTGTACTGATAAACAGCACTGGCATATTGCCCCGCACGGAAATAGATCTCCGCTTTTTCACGGTAAGCCGGTGCAAAAGTAGAATCGATCAAACTTGCTTTTTTATAAAAATCCAATGCTAAAGGAAAATTCCTGCTGCGGTTATACAGTTGCCCCTGGCGCAACGTTGCTTTTACTGATTTTGGATCTAAGGTTGCTGCTTTTTCATAATTTTCAACTGCTTTTGATCCATTATTTTGTTCTAAATAAGCATCTCCTATTAAAATATATATTTCGGGGTTTTTCGGTTCTAATTTTGAAGCCTGGGTTAAAAGGTTGAATGCTTCCGGCAGATCTTTCGTTTCTGCAGTAATATACACCTCTGCAATTTTCATCAGAACTGTTGCATTTTTTCCGGCTGCTAAAGTGATCGCTTTAAAAAAATTGGCTTTTGCATCCGCTGTTTTTCCCTGGAACCATTGCACTTTTCCCAAACCTACATACGGAAGCGGATTTGTTGCATTTACATCTGAACCTTTTTTGTATAAGGCATTCGCCATTTCCAGATTGTCATTTTTAAAATAATTTTCACCATAATAAAAATAAAATTCACCATTGTTTGGAACACTTTGGATCAAGGACTTAAATGTAGCATCAGCTGTTTCAAACTGTTCATTGGTAGTTTGTTTAATAGCATCATTCAATGATTGAGCATTTATCATTGCAGATACTGTTAACATTGCAGCAAGAAAAAATAATCTGATTGTTTTCATATTAAGTCAATTTATTAAGTTATAAAGTTCAAAGTTAATCTGCGAAAGCCAAAAATCAACACTAATTTATTTCATATTTATATGTACGAGCCTCACCGGAGCAATGGCAGGAATCAATCCTGCTTTTAAGATCATCAGCTGTCCTTTTTCCCCTGCCACAAAGGATACAAATCCCATACCAAGTCCGGCACGGGTTTGCCTGCTGATCATATAAACATCCCTGGTAAAAGGGTAATCTTTTGTTTTTATATAGGCCTGGTACGGCTGAAACGCTTCTGACGCGGTATCCTTTGAAATACCTAAAACCTTTACCTTTTTCAAAAAATTGGTCGTGGTGGAATCGTCCCGGTCGCTGATCCAGTTTACACTTAAAAATCCCAGTGCATTTTTATTCTTACCAACATACTCAATTACTTCCGGGTTAGATTTTACAGCAAAAGCATTCTTTGAAAATTTCACTCCTTGTAATAAAGTGTCCTGCATGTAGCGGGCATTGGCAGAACCTGCATTATCAAATACAATATTTATTTTGCCAAGATCAGATCCTTTATTTAACTGGCTCCATACCGAATCCTTACCTAATAAAATGGATTTTATTCTTTCAACCGTAAGGGTGCTGTCTTTATTTTCAGGATGAACCAGCAATGTAATTGCATCTTCCGCTATTTTGGTTGATTTAGGAAATATATTGGAAGATTCGAATTTATTACGCTCTTCTTTGGTAAGGTCGCGGCACATGACCACTACTTTGCAAGAATCATTAATCAATCGATCCAATGCTTCATTTTCAGGAAGGTATTTGGCATGTACTTTCGCTCTTGGATAAAGAGATTCGAAGGTGTAGATCTGCGTATCAAATAATTGCCGGAATGATTCATCCACTACAATGTCTACTTCCCCCGATGTAGGAGTATCTGTAGGTTCCTCCTGTTTAGGATCTCCACCGGAAGAGCATCCGTAAAACAAAACGGATATAAATAATATGGAAACGTATTTATTCGGCCGTAACATGTTGTTGTGTTTCTATATTACTTTTTGCCGATTGCTTTATATTTTTTATTACCTGTTTTTTGTGTTCATACCTGCGATAAGCAACATAAAAACGCAAAGCTGCAAAAACCAATAAAATTGAACCTATCACTATCCTGCCCTTGGGTATCATATCTGCCCAGATATCAGAGAATAAAAATAAAAAAGCAATCAATAAATAAAATGCCAGCAACAGAAAGCTAAAATAAAAACGAAGTTTATTCCAGGTATCTTTTATGATGATCTTAGCGCTCATTATTGCTAATTTTATTTTTTCTGATCGTTAAAAAAGTTCTCACAACTGCATATATTAGAAGTATTGCACCAATGGGTTTGCGATATGAAGGAAATATATCGATGGCTACTTCTGTAAATAAAAAAAGAAACCCAAGAGCTAAATAAAGCGCTACCATTACAAAACTAAAATAATAGCGTATTTTATTCACCGATGGGTTATTAACTTAAAAAAAGCAATAATTATCTTAATGTAAACTTAATTGGCAAGTTAAATTGAACACGAACTTCCCGTCCGTTTTGCTTACCGGGTTTCCATGAAGGCATTGATTTCACTACACGAATCGCTTCTTTATCACAACCGGGTCCACCGGAAACTCCTCTTAACACTTTTACATCGGAAATCCTTCCATCTTTTTCCACTACAAAAGTTACATAACAAGTACCTGAGATCCCGGCTTCTTTTTCTACCTGTGGATATTGCACATTTTTTTGAATGTATTTCATCATCTCGCCTTCTCCGCCCGGGAATGTAGGCATTTGCTCTACAATGGTAAGTGGTGCTTCTATTACAGGTTCAACCACACCGTTTCCTGTTTCAGGAATAATAATCTCCTCATCCCCGGTACCTTCTTGTGTGACAGTACTGATCTGAGGTGTTTCTTCCGTTTGCACAGGAGGCGGCTCTTCTTCAACCGCTTCATCTTCAACTACCGGAGGAGTAAATTTTACTGTTTCCATTACCGGTGGCGGTGGTGGTGGTGGTGGTGGCGGTTCTGACTCATCCAAAGGCGGAGGAGCAAGCAAGTCGGGAGGTGTAAGGTCAACAGCTGTTACTTGTTCCGCTGCAGCGCTACTCAATAATTCAATGATTTTCGGCATGCTGATCCCTATCAAAAATACAGAAGAAGAAATAGTAAGCGCAACGATCAAATTACGATTGTGCCTTCTGCGTAATTCATATGCACCGTAAAGTTTATGCCTGTCTTCAAACACAAGGTCATTACGGCCTTCAGCTACCACATCGGTCCACTCATTAAGCAATGTTTTTTGTGCCATATTATTTTTTCTTTACAGTGTTTAACAATTCCAGCTCTTTTGGCATCATATCTACGATGGCATATTTACCTACATTGGTAATATTCAACTCATCGATCACATCGATCACATTTTTATAAACTGCCTTGTCATCCGTTTTCACAAGAACGGTTAATGATTCGAATTTACCTTTTTCAGCTACGGCTTTACGTTTAAAAGTAGTGTCTGCTATCTCTTTCTTTTTATACTGCTCTTCCAGCTTATTAATAGCATCAATTACAGGTTTATTTCTTTCCAGTAGTAATTTATGCAAGCCTTCTTTTGAAAAATCCGTGCGTGTTAATGTTGTTGGCGGTTTCCCATCCGCATTTCCTTCCTGATAAAACTCTCCATTATAATAATAAATTCCATTTTCTTTTTCTTCAGCACCTTCTCTGGTCAAAATAAATGTCAAAGCATTTTTTACTTTGATCTCATCTTTTTTATCCACAGGCTTCGCAGGAAAATTGATCTCCATTGTTTTCGCTTTATTGAAGGTGGAAGTCATTACGAAAAATGTAAGGAGCAGGAACGCCAGATCCACCATGGGTGTCATATCTATTCGTGTCGATGCTTTTTTGGCGCGCTTCTTTTCATGTTTACCATGACCACCGCCACCATCACCGGTATTTACTTCTGCCATATTTAGTTGTTAGTTATTAGTTGTTAGTTGTTAGTCGTCAAATTTCTAAAGACTAAAGACTAAGGACTTTATTTACTGCTCCGGTTGCTCCAGATTTGTGATCAGGTTAAAACGGTACAGTTCCCTGTCCGTAAATACCTTGATCACTTGCTTTACTGCAATATAATTAGCTTCTCCATCCGCTTTTATAGCGAAACGGATCGGTTCATATTTATATTCACGCCCCAGCTTTTCTGCTTCGTCCTTATCACCTTTTGCTTTACGTGCTGCTTCAATACGTCCAAACTGAATCCAGTCGCCCAGCTCACATTTTGCCGAATCCAAAGGAATTCCCGGAGAAATGAATTTCGCTTTTTCCTGTTCACTTAATTCCATGTATTTTTTCAACTGATTGATAGGAACACCAAAGCTGGTCATTGCACCAAAACGTTTTTTATCTTTTTCATCGAAAGTAACTTTGTATTGCTCCGCCATTTTCTCCAGCGTTTTTATCCTTACTTCCGGATTATTGATATCATAATACGCTTTCCCTTTATCATCAACAGTTACAAGGATCACGTTTTCCGGCAATAATTTTTCGGAAGTGGAAGAAGGTGAATCAACAATTACAGGTTCAGTAACTCTCACAGAAGCAGTAAGCATAAAGAAGGTAACCAAAAGGAACGCCAGATCCACCATGGGTGTCATATCCAGTGATGGATTGCTTTTGGGCAATTTTATTTTAGACATATCTTCTTATTATTAAATTTTTACTTCCGTAGATTATTTTGCACTTACAGATTGTACAATTGTAAATCCTGCTTCATCCATGCTGTAAGTAATTGCATCCACACGTGTAGAAAAATAGTTGTACATGATAATTCCCACAACGGAAGCGCTGATACCTAAAGCTGTATTGATAAGTGCCTCAGAAATACCTGTTGCAAGAGCAGTAGTATCAGGAGCACCTGCATTGGATAATGCGGCAAATGAACGGATCATCCCGATTACCGTTCCGATCAACCCCCAAAGCGTAGCAATGGTTGCACAAGTTGAAATAATAACTAGATTTTTAGATAGCATTGGTAATTCAAGTGAAGTTGCTTCTTCGATCTCTTTTTGAATAGCCGCCACTTTCGTTTCTTTATCCATTGCGTTGTCATTATTGATATGACGTAATTTCTCAACACCCGCACGTACTACGTTAGCCAGTGAGCCTTGTTGTTTATCGCAAGCAGCAATAGCCTCATCATATTGGTTAGAGCTGATCAACGATTTAATGTTTCTAACAAAATCAGTAGCATTTCCTTTACCTTTTGCTTTTGAAATAGTGATCAAACGCTCAATAGAAAAAGTAACTACTATAATAAAAATCCCCATTAGTAATGGCACGATAAATCCACCTTTGTACATCATTCCCAGGTAATTTCCCGGTTTTGGATGACCTTCTGCATCAAAGTTATTTGCATCACCCAGTATGAACACATGAATGATGATACCGATACCGATTGATACGATAATAGCTACTAACGCAGACATGAAACTAAATCCGCCCGATGTTGATTTTTGAGTACTCATATTGATTTGATTTTTGGTTTTTAAGATTGATTATTTTAAATGTTTTGTGTCCGTTTTTCCCTTAATTAGGGTGTCAAACATACTAAATCTATTTTAAATGTAAAAATTTCTGCCCGAACTTAATTATTTGTTAATGAAGACGCTTGATAAACACGAATTACCATGAAATATTGTTACAAATTCTGCCTATTTATTAAATGGTGGTTTTTGGATGATAACAGGCGGTTTTTGTTGTTGAGTGGTCCAGATTTTGAACAGAAAGACTTCTTTCTTAAAGATCAATTTGTTTATCCTTCTTTCTTTCCTTCCGGTAAGCGATAACAATAGGTATAAGTGTAACAATGATAAGGCTTATAACAATATGACCAACATGCTTTTGAACCCATTCATTGGTTCCAAGGTAATAGCCCAGTCCTGATAACAGGCAGATCCAGAGCAAGGCCCCAATAATATTGTACACCATAAATTTTTTGAAATCAATTTTGATCACTCCTGCCAAGATAGGCGCAAAGGTGCGAATAATGGGTAAAAATCTGCCAATGATCAATGTTTTACCTCCATTTTTATTATAAAACGCCTGGGTGATCTCCAGGTATTTCTTTTTAAAAATGATGGAATCCTTCTTTTGGAACAACGGCGGGCCCACTTTATAACCAAAGTAATAACCTGCTACATTTCCCAATATAGCTGATGCGGATAATAGAAGCATTAAACTAAAAATGGAAACTTCCAATAGCTCCGGTTTTGAAACACAGATCAAACCTGAAATAAAAATTAAGGAATCTCCCGGAAGAAAAAAGCCGATCAGCAAACCTGTTTCGGCAAAAACAACAAACAACAACAATGCTAAACCACCATATTGAATAATGGATTCGGGATCGGTCAACTGTTTAAAGAAATCTATAATATCCATTCTCAATCACAAAAAGGTGTACAAATATACGAATATCAATGCTTTTCAGCTCTTGTATTTATACTCTTACCTGATTTTTTTCGTAGATTTGCCGCAATTCTCCTTTCGGGGATATAAAAATAAATCAAGATGGCACAGGAATTCAAACGTACTGGGGGAAAAGATAAACGGTCGTCCGGCCCTAAAAAAAACAGGCACGGTAAACGGGATGATAAACCTGCTTTTGAACGTTCCAGGGACGATTCACGCCCTTCTGATTTCGGGAACCCAAAACAACGAAGCTCTTCAGGCTATGGAGATTTTCGAAAAAAAAGAAACGATCACAAACCCTACAAGAAAAGGGAAGAAAATGAAGAAAGGCCATCCTATGAAGAAGGTACTGAAGAAAAAAAAACCTTTAACAAAAGATTCTCCGATAAGCCTTTCAAAAAGAAATGGGAGGATAAAGAAAAAGGTGATCAACCTAAAAAATTTAAAAAATCATTTTCTGATAAACCGGAATTCAAAAAAAAGTGGAACAACGATCGTGATCATAAACCCGGAGGTGTTAAGCCTGCCCGGAATCCTTATGACATGGATGAAAAAGATCTTGAATATGGGAAACCAAAAAGCAATTACGATTCTAACAGAGGATATATAAAAAAGCCATACAAAAAAACATTTTCTTCATCCAATAAAAGCTCTATTTCAAAACCACAACGTACAGAAGATGATGGAATGATGCGCTTAAATAAATACCTTTCCAATGCCGGAATTTGTTCACGCAGAGAAGCTGATGACCTTATTTCTTCGGGAGTGGTCCAGGTAAATGGTAAAACAATTACTGAAATGGGGTTCCGTGTAAAGCCTACTGATATTATCAGGTATGGCGGACAAACATTGAAGAAAGAGCGAATGGTTTACCTGATCCTGAACAAACCCAAAGATTATATTACCACATTTGATGATCCGCAAAAACGCAAGACAGTTTTGGAATTGATACAAGGAGCCTGCAAGGAACGTATTTACCCGGTAGGCCGGTTGGACCGTGCTACAACAGGTTTACTCATGTTCACCAACGATGGTGACCTGACAAAAAAATTAACACATCCTCGATATGGCGTTCGGAAAATATATCATGTAGAACTTGACAAGCCCTTAAAACACCAGGATTTGAACCAGATCACAGATGGCCTGGAACTGGAAGACGGATTAATTAAAGTGGATGAAATTACCTATGTAGGAGATGGCAGTGATAAAAGACAAGTGGGCGTTGAAATTCATTCGGGCAAAAATCGTATTGTACGCAGAATATTTGAACACTTGGGATACAATGTACGTAAATTGGACCGTGTGGTGTTTGGCTCATTGACCAAAAAAGATCTTCCCCGCGGACGCTGGCGATTCCTTACTGAAGCTGAAATCGGGATGCTGAAAATGATCAGTTCTGAGTAATCTTGTTATTAATTACCTTAGCAGAGCTCTGCGTAAAACTCTGCGATCTCTGCGGTTAATTTTTTACCGCAAATGACACAGAGAAAGGCGCAAAGTTCGCAGAGAAAAAAAAGTTTATTTATCTCTCGCACTAAACTTATCCACCATCCATTATTGGTGTTATCTGTTTGCGGCAAAGCCACAACAAATTTATTTTTTTATTATCTTTACATTATGAAAAGTCTGCAAGATATAAGAAACGCTCTTAGCGTGAACAAAAAACGTCTTTTTGATAAGTATGGCCTTCGCCGTTTGGCTATTTTTGGCTCTTATACAAGAAATCAACAAAATGACAATAGCGATGTGGATATTCTTGTTGAGTTTGAAAAACCTGTTGGAATTGAATTCATTGATTTAGCGCTTGACCTGGAAAATATACTTCATACAAAAGTTGACTTGGTTTCTAAAAATGGACTTAAACCCAAATACTTTCAATCCATATCAGCAGAATTGAATTATGTCTAAACGAAGTCCTGCTCTTTTAATCGAAGACATTCTTGAAGCCACAAGAAAGATACAGGACTATACCAAAGATCATACCTTCGAGTCCTTTTCCAATGACTCAAAAACAATAGATGCAGTAATAAGAAATTTTGAAATCATTGGTGAAGCGACTAACCGTTTACCCATTGACTTTAGGGACAAATACGAAAAAAAGATTGAATGGTATCGTATTATTGGTTTTAGAAACAGAATTGTTCATGATTATATGGGTGTGGATCTTTCCATCGTTTGGAACATTTTGAAAAATTTCTTGCCGAAGTTAGATGCTGATTTATCCTCCATTTTAGATATCTTATAGTTTGATGTCTCCACACTAAACTTATTCACTATCCGTTATTAATAACATCTTTTTGCAACAAAACTTTGGTCTTTAATTTTTCTTAAACTTTGTAGCTGAAACCGATGCTTACAAATGGATACCCCAAACAGTAACAACCCTTCTATTCAATCTCCTAAAAAATCGGGAGGGATATTACATCTATTGAAACGAATCTTCATTTTCTTTCTTGTATTGATCGTATTTCTTACGGGGTTTGTTTTTGTGATCGGTTATTATTACCAGAATGAAGTAAAAGAATACATCATTAGTGAACTTAATAAACAGCTCTACACCGAAATAATTGTTGATGGAAAAAATATTGACTTTACTATCATTAAAAATTTCCCTTATGCATCGGTTGATTTTAAAAATGTAAAAGCGCTGGATGCCATCCAAAGCAAAAAAAAGGATACTCTATTCAAAGCCGGAAAAATTTCATTCCAATTTAACCTGGAAGATATATTCAATAAAAACTACCGGATCAAAAAAGTAGAAATTGAAAATGTTGATCTCAAGATCCGTATCGATAAGAACGGAAATGATAATTATCATTTCTGGAAAACCTCCACAGATACCAGTACTACTAACTTTTCATTTGCACTGGAAAAAATTGTATTGAAGCAAGTACATGTTTATTACAAAGACCAACAAACAAAACAAAATGTTGATGTTGTGATCCGGCAAAGTGATCTTAACGGAGAATTTTCCAATGATGATTATTCACTTGAAACTGTGTCAGAATTATTTGTGAATCATATAAAGGTGGATGATACCAATTACTTAAAAAAGAAAAATATTCATGCTGAAGTTATTCTGAATGTGGATACTAAAATAGCATCTTATAAAATAAAAAACACTGAAATTAAAATTGGAAATTTATTATTTGAAGTGTTTGGAAATATTGTTAATGCCAATCAGCAACCTATTGTAAACTTTGGTATTCGTGGAAAAAACATGGATATTAAATCTGTATTATCACTGATCCCGGAGAAATATAAAGGTAGAATAAATGAGTATGAAAGCGCAGGGGGATTTTATTTTTCTTCCACCATTCAGGGCACCTGGTCGGGTGATCAAATACCTCAGATCAAAGCGGATTTCGGAATTAAAAAAGCAGATATCACACAGATAAAAGATAATATTGTTTTGCATGATGTAAATTTAAAAGGTCATTACTCCAACGGAAGCAGGAACCAATCCTCCTCACTTACTTTAATTCCATTTTCAGCCACTATCGATCAAGGTTCAATTGCGGGGGAGTTAATATTGAAGAACCTGGATAATCCTTCCTTCAGTGGTAAGATCAAAGCAGATATCAGTTTAGAAAAGTTACAACGATTTATAAAAATTGACACGATCGAAACCATTTCCGGTCAATTAAAAATAGATGCGACCTATAGCGGGGAAGGAAAAAACGTGAGTTCCGGACACTATGAAACTATTATTACTACCGGAGATCTATGGATAGTAGAAATGAATATGAAGTTGAAAAATAACATCTTGGATTTTTCAAAAATAAATGGCGATTTTAAATTTGATAACAATGATCTTATAATCAATAACCTGACAGGAAAAATTTCCAGCAGCGATTTCGAACTAAAAGGCTCTTTTAAAAATTGCATGGGTTTTATTCTTAAAAAAAATGAGGACATCACCGTAGACGCAACACTTCAGTCCAACTATATTAACCTTAATGAAATACTTGCTAATAAAGAAGAGGATAAAGCATCGAAAAATAAATACAAACTCAAATTTTCCGAACACATTGATGTGAATTTAAATGCTGACATCGAGCATTTGGAATTCAGAAAGTTTGATGCAACTAATATCAGGGGCATTATAAAATTGCAGGATAAAAAAATGGTCATAGATCCTATTACTCTTTCTACCATGAACGGCATTATTACTACCAGCGGCTTAGTGGATGGCAGCGATAGTAGCAAACTCCTGATGACTTGTTTCTCGGAAGTAAATAAAATAAACATTACTAAAATGTTTTATCAGTTTGAAAATTTCGGACAAACAGCCATCACTGATAAAAACATAAAAGGTGTAGCCACTTTTAAAATTCAGTTTGCCTCAGTATTATCTTCTGAGCTTGAAATGGATATGGAGAAGTTATATGCAGGTATCGATATGTCGATTGAAAATGGGGAACTGAATAATGTAGAATCCATGAAAAGTTTATCCCGGTTCATTGAATTAAAGGAATTAGAAAATGTTCGTTTTGCAACATTAAAAAATCAGATCGAGATAAAAAACCAGCTGATCACCATTCCTAAGATGGAAGTAAAATCAACTGCTATCAATATCACTGCAGCGGGTACACATAGTTTTAAAAATGAAATCAATTATAAAATAAAATTATCCCTCAATGAGTTGCTTTCTAAAAAGGCGAAGCAGGCAAAAA
>JBQTHQ010000159.1:0-23233 GCA_052389695.1 Bacteroidota bacterium
AAGAATGGTTATTTTTTTTAGTGATCCCTTTTTCATGTATGTTCATTTATGAAGTGATGAACTATTTTGTAAAAAAAGATGTCCTGGCCAAACAATCAAAACACATTACAAATTTACTGGCGATAACTTTATTACTTGTTTCAATGGTATATAACCAGCGTTTGCATACATTTATTACATTCCTTTCCCTGAGCATTTTTTTATTCATCCACCAATATATTTTAAGATCAACTTATCTCGGTCGCTATTATATTGCATGGTCGGTATGCCTCCTCCCTTTTTTAATTGTAAATGGCATACTTACCGCAATGCCTATTTTAATTTATAATGAAGCCGAAATAACAGGTTTACGCATCTTTACCATTCCTGTGGAAGATGTTTTTTATGGAATGTTATTATATTTACTGGTGCTCACCATTTATGAATGGTTAAAAAATTCCTCCTATGCTAAAACTTCGGGGAATAAAGAAAAAATTTAGTCTGATGAAAAAATATACTGTATTCATTTTTATTTTTGTGTTCTCAGTAATCAATGTTCATTCACAAAACGATCCCCGTCTGATAGACTTTAATAGCTCACGAAACAAAAGAACGGAAGTGGGGTTGAAAACATTGGGTGCCTGGTCCATTGCCAATATAGGTGCGAGCGGATATTTATATTATAATTCTTCCGGGAGTGATAAGTATTTTCATCAGATGAATGTTTTCTGGAACGGAATTAATTTAATTATTGCAGGAGCAAGCCTTATCCCGGAACAAAAAAATGATCTTGATCTTACAAAAACCTTAAAATTCCAAAGTAATATAGAAGCCATTTACATTGCAAATGCAATGCTCGATCTGGTTTACATGGCCGGGGGATTGTACCTCACGGAAAAAGCGAAGAACGATCTTGAGCATAGCGCTAAATTCAATGGCTGGGGTAATTCTATCATCATGCAGGGAGGATTTTTGCTGTTGCTGGATACCACCATGTTCATTGTCCATAAACGAAACGGGAAGAACTTATACAAACTGATGGACAAGGTAACCATCTCCACAAGTGGTTTGGGCATAAAACTTGGTATGCAGTTATAGAAATTAAAAATTATAGATTATAAATTAAAAATTAACCAAAGTATATACAATGAAAAAACTATTTACTCTCTTAAGTATCGCATTAGTGCTCAATACTGTTGCATTTGCACAAACCAAACCTGCCGCTAAAACTCCTGCAAAACCAAAAATGACAAAAGCGGATTCTGCCCTATGTGGTAAAGACTGGAAGATCGTGTCCGTAGAAGAATGGGGGGTTGTTTCAAAACCTCCTGCTGACAATAGTAAAAATGACATGTTAAAACTTTCATTGGATGGAACTTATTCTATTGTAATGTTTGGAAAACCACAATCCGGAACATGGACTAGATCAGGACAATCTCTAAGTCTTAAAGGTACAGCGGGTTTCTTTAAAATACTTGCTCAGGAACCAGCCAAACTAAGATTAAATCACTTTTCTGAAGAGGACGGAAATTCTATTTTTGAATATGAACACAAATAGATCTAACTTATTACTGTCATCCTGAGCGCAGCGAAGGATCTTGGTCATTGAACACCGGAATGCTTTAAGCAAGATTCTTCGCTGCGCTCAGAATGACAAGTTGATTATAGCTACTTCATTAATCCTGTAGTGATTTTCGCCGAAAGCAAACACAGCGGAATACTTGGCCCAGGATGCACACTGCCGCCGCAGAAATACAAGTTTTTAATTTCTTTTGAAAAATTAGCGTGGCGCATAAAAGCTGCAAATTTATTATTGGAGCTGTTGCCATAAATGGCTCCGAATGCACTGGAAGTACGGGCTTCCACAACACGAGGATCCAATATCATTTCACATTCGATTAAGGAACGAATATCTGTTTTTAAAACACGGTCTATTTTTTTGATCATATTTTCTCTCGCATCAGCAACCAGCTGATCCCAATTCTGTCCGCTATTATTTGGTACATTGATCATCGTAAACCAGTTCTCGCAGCCCTCGGGAGCATCGGATGGCGTATGTTTGGAAGTGATATTGATGTAAATGGTAGGATCATTATAAATGGATCTTTTTTCAAAAATGGTATTGAATTCTTCAGGATAATTTTCGCTGAACAAAATATTATGCAATCCCAGTTCTTTGAATCCTTTTTTAATGCCCCAATAAAAGATCACAGCCGAGCTTGACTTAGGCTGGTTCAATGTTTTCTTTGGCTTTTTTGCTTCGGGCATCAGCTTCAGGTAAGTATTATACACATCCATATTGCTGATCACCACATCAAAATCAACATTACCATTATCAGTACGGATGCCATTGATTTTCTTATCCGCTATTAAAATTTCACGGACCGGAGTGGAAAAATAAAACGTAACACCTATATCTTTTGCCAGTTGTACCAATGAAGAGGTAATGCTGTATATGCCGCCTTCCGGGTAATAGGCCCCTTCCATAATTTCCAAATGTGGGATCACATTTAAGGTAGCAGGCGCTAAATAAGGGCTGGAACCATTATAAGTAGCATAGCGGTTAAATATCTGCACCAGTTTTTTATCCTTAAAAGCTTTTTCATTTGCTTCGTTCATGGTATTAAAAGCCCCAATTTTCCCGAAGTTCAATAAACCTTTTAAAACCGATCTTGTAAAAAAATTTCTGATCTTATGTAAGGAGTTATGCAGAAAAACATCGGCTGTAAGGTGGTAAACTTCTTCCGTACGATCCAGGTAATTTAAAATTGCCTCTTTCTTTTCCTTCGTTCTTTTTGCCATTTCTTCGGCATACCGCTGTTTGCCGTGATAAGCGTCTAAAACAGTTCCATCTTCAAAAAAATAGCGGTAAACCGGATCCAGATGGGTATAATTAAAGTATTCACAGGGATTTTTACCCGATAATTCAAACAATTCATCCACATAAGCGGGCATGGTAAATACAGAGGGGCCCATGTCAAAGCGGTATCCATTCTTACTTTCCTGGGATAATTTACCGCCGGCAAAGGCATTGGCTTCAAAAACAGAGACCTTATACCCTTTGTTTCGCATACGAATGGCGGCTGCGATACCGGATACTCCGGACCCAATAATTGCACATGATTTATTGTTTTCTTTGATCATAATGAAAAATCAAAAATAGCTGAAATTAATGTTCACTAAAAATTATTCCCATCCTGTCCTCCCGAGTGACACAGTAACGAGGGAACTTGCTGCTACGGAGGCGATTTTTCTTTGATCCGGCAAGATCCCTCTCCCGCCAAAAGCGGAATCGGGATGACAGGGTAGAAAAAAAGAGCCTAAAACATAATTCCGGCTCAAAAATCCCATAAAACTCTTGTTATTCCGAAAAAAAACCTATCTTTGCGTCCCATTTTAAGATAAAAAGAGGAAATTCACCTGCGCTAAAGCTTCGGTGGATAAAATAAAACAATAAAACTATTACAATGTTAGCAGCTGAAACTAAAAAAAGCATTTTTAAAAAACACGGTAAATCAGAAAAAGACACAGGATCTTCCGAAGGGCAGATCGCTTTGTTCTCTCAACGAATTGACCACCTTACAAGCCATCTTGAAAACAACAAAAAAGATTTCGGTACTCAAAAGGCACTGATCAACTTAGTTGGTAAAAGACGCAGCTTACTTGACTACTTAAAAGCAAAAGATATCGAAAGATACCGTGCCGTAGTGAAGACACTTGACTTAAGAAAATAATTTGAAATTTCTTTAGATAACCTTTACAAAAAGGCATTTCGTCAAAAGCGGGATGCTTTTTGTGCATAAATGAGTTCTAAGTAGTAAGTTCTAAGTTATTAAGTATAGCTTAAAACAAAAACCACTTATAACTTAAAACTCATAACTTATAACTAACACAAGAGGTAGAGAAAACAATAAACTAAAAAACAAAAACAAATGTCACAAATTGGAATTACACACACGTTTACATTAGCTGATGGACGTGAAGTTACATTAGAAACAGGAAAACTGGCAAAGCAAGCTGATGGCTCCGTAGTAGTAACGATGGGGAACACCATGTTGCTTGCAACAGTAGTATCAAATAAAGATGCAAAAGAAGGGACCGACTTTTTACCATTATCAGTAGATTACCAGGAAAAATTTGCTTCCGCAGGACGCTTCCCCGGAGGGTTCTTCAAACGCGAAGCCCGTTTATCCGATTATGAAATATTGATCAGCCGCTTGGTTGACCGCGCATTGCGCCCGTTATTCCCTGAAGATTATCATTCTGATACCCAGGTATTGATCAGCTTAATTTCAGGAGATAAAAATACTGCACCCGATGCATTGGCTTGTTTAGCTGCATCAGCAGCTATTTCTGTTTCTAATATCCCTTTCAACGGGCCGGTTTCGGAAGTACGTGTAGCGAAGATCGATGGAAAATTAGTAGCCAACCCAACTGTAGAAGAGGCTGCAAAATCAACACTGGATATGATTGTTGCTGCAAATGCAAAAGACATCATGATGGTGGAAGGTGAAATGAAAGAAGTTTCTGAAGCAGAAATGCTTGAAGCGATCAAATTTGCACATGAAGCCATCCGCTTACAAATTAAAGCCATCAATGAGTTAGTTGCGAAAGTAGAAGCTGCAAAAGGCAAGATCGTAAAACGTGAATACAACCACGAAACAAATGATGCTGATTTAAGAGAGCGTGTTCACAAAGCGCTTTATGATAAAGCATACGCTGTTGCAAAAACACAAAACCCGAATAAAAAAGAGCGTGGCGCTGCTTTCAAAGCCGTAGTAACTGAATTCATTGATTCATTACCGGAAGAAGAAAAAGCAACAATCAACCAAACGCTTGTAAAAAAATATTACCACGAAGTAGAATACAATGCGGTGCGCCGTTTTGTACTGGATGAAAAAGCCCGCCTTGACGGACGTAAAACCAACCAGATCCGCCCGATATGGAGCGAAGTGGGTTATTTACCTTCTGCACACGGTTCGGCAATTTTCACACGCGGTGAAACGCAATCACTGACTTCTGTAACTCTTGGTACCAAGCTGGATCTTCAGTCGATCGACAGAGCATTGTTCCAGGGACAAAACAATTTCATGTTGCATTACAACTTCCCTGCTTTTTCTACAGGTGAAGTAAAACCAAACCGCGGACCGGGACGTCGTGAAGTTGGACATGGTAATTTGGCGGAACGTGCTTTAAGACAAGTATTATCTCCTGAGAACCCTTATACTGTACGTGTTGTTTCTGATATCCTGGAATCAAATGGTTCGTCTTCTATGGCAACAGTTTGTGCAGGTACCCTTGCGCTGATGGATGCCGGTGTAAAGATCACAAAGCCTGTTTCAGGAATTGCGATGGGTTTAATTACGGATGATAAAGGTAAATATGCCATCCTTTCCGATATACTTGGTGATGAAGATCATTTAGGTGATATGGACTTTAAAGTTACCGGAACAAAAGACGGCATCACTGCCTGCCAGATGGATTTAAAAGTGGACGGACTTCCATACGAAGTAATGGCAGAGGCATTGGAACAAGCGAAGCAAGGACGTTTACACATCCTTGCGGAGATGACCAAAACTATTTCTGTAACACGTGAAGATTATAAACCACATGCGCCACGCATTGTGAAAATGACCATTCCGAAAGAATTCATTGGAGCAGTAATTGGACCCGGTGGAAAAATTATCCAGGAAATGCAACGCGAAACAGGTGCTACCATTGTTATTGAAGAAAAAGATGGCATGGGGCACATTGACATTGTTGCAACCAATGCAGATGCGATCAACTCTGTACTTTCAAAGATCAAAGGTATTGTCGCACAACCGGAGGTTGGTGAAGTGTATGAAGGAAAAGTAAAATCCATCATGGCATTTGGTGCATTTGTTGAATTCATGCCGGGTAAAGATGGCTTGTTACACATCTCTGAAGTTGAACACCGCCGCTTAGAAAGCATGGAAGGTGTTTTAAAAGAAGGAGAAAAAATACAAGTGAAATTAATTGGTGTTGATCCTAAGACAGGTAAATTCAAATTATCACGCAAAGTATTGTTACCTAAACCGGAACAAACACCTGCGAATTAATACAACGTCATTACATCCTGCATACTAGCGGGAGAAGCAATCTCTAAACTGGCAATTTCCTTCAAAATCACGTACATTTCGCTCAATTGCATACAGCTTTCAGAGAAGGATTGTTTTTTGTAAATTAGCGTTATCTTGATAAGATTATAACTAACAGGACTTAAAATGACACAAAAGCTATCAAAAACAACTGATCGGTTTAAAACCGAAAAAATATGTTTTTTTTTACTTCTTTTATCCGGCACTTTATTGGCACAAAAGGATCATAATTATATGTTACACGCTATTTATCCCACGGAAAAAGGGGCAGAGGTCACTGAGTTCTATTCGCATAGCGATTCCTTATCCGACGAAACTTTTAAAAAATGTGCGATTGGAATACTTTTGGATGGAAAAAATGTTTGGAAAAAAGCGGGAGACATGTATTTATCATCTTTTGAAATTTCAATATATGATAATGGTAAACTGATTGAAACAAGTGATTCCTGGATCAAAATACAGAAGAAAAGCAAAATGCCTGAAAAAATTGTTATAAATAAAATTAAAGGCATGGTAAAAAAAACGAATGTATGGATCGAATTAGATATTCCTTCGATAGTATTCTATGGAACGACAGGATCAGTTAGCGAAAAAAACAGCCTTTTAAAACCTACCCAAATAAATTATGAAGGAAAATTATTAACTGGAAATAAAGAGAAAAAACCTTTAACCAACCAAAAAGTGATTTTAAAAAACAATATCAATATGGAAGTACAAACTTCTATTACTGATAAATATGGAGACTTTAACTTTAAAAATGTAAATCCTGAGAATATATATAAAATTGAAGTTTCGACTAATGATAATACAATTGTAGAACTTTTTATGGCAAAACGTGATGGAACTATTGTTAAACAATTCATAAAATCCGGAAATTCATTCGTTTATGAGCTTTTGCCCACGGAATTATATAAATTAACTCAAATAAAAGAAGAGGATCCTGAATTAATCATACGTCAATTTGGATCCGCAAAAGAATCTGAATTAACTATTCTTGAGAATATTTATTTTGATTTGAATTCATTTGGCATAAAAGCTGAATCAACAGATGAATTAGATAAATTTATTTGGGCGATGAAACAGAATAGTTCTTTAAAAATTTCGATTCTAAGTCATACTGATTCTCAGGGCGAGGATGCTTACAATTTAACCTTATCTAATAAAAGAGCACAAAGTATTTTAGAATATCTTGTTTCCAAAGGAATAAGGAAGAAAAAAATAACTGCAGTTGGACTGGGCGAAACAAAAATTATGAATCGATGTATAAATAATATAGATTGCTCCGAATTTGAACATCAGTTAAACAGGCGTACAGAATTTAAATTTTCAAAATAAGTAACCTGTCATCGCAAGATCATTCCTCGTAGGCGCTAAGCCTGTCTACCGACAGGCAGGTTTCAGCTTAGTGAATTTTTGAAAATAGATTTTGTACTTTTAGGAAATCTAAATACGTATATAATTCCCCCGCCCCCGCTCCCGCAAGTCTGTGACTTGTGGGTATAAATAATAGCGGTTTACAACCGCTTAAAAATAAAAATAATTTTTACCTTGGGCCTTATGAGTAGAGCGTATAAATTCCATAATCCTGATGGACTATATTTTATCAGTTTTGCAACAATAGGATGGATAGATGTTTTTTCAAGAAGAATATATAGAGAAACACTGGTCGAAAGTATAGAGTACTGTCAAAACAATAAAGGGCTTGAATTATTTGCATGGTGCATTATGAGTAATCATGTACATCTTATAGTAAAAGCAGCAGAAGGATTTGTATTACCAGATATTATTCGTGATTTAAAGAAATATACATCTAAAGCAATTATAAAGCAGATTGAAGAAAATCCAGAGGAAAGCCGTAAAGAATGGATGTTATCTATTTTTAAAAACTCCGGCAAGTATAATTCTAACAATAAAGAATATCAATTCTGGCAGCAACATAATAAGCCCATAGAATTATACTCGCCACATGTAATAGCACAGAAATTAGATTACATTCACGACAATCCTGTAGAAGCCGGAATAGTTGAAAGGCCTGAACACTATTTGTATAGCAGTGCCAAAAATTTTAATGAGGAAACTGGCTTACTCAAACTCGAACCATTATGATATTTCACGGTTACAAACCGTTATTATTTATACCCACCAGTTACAAACTGGCGGGAGCAAGGGGGTACAATTTGATATGAACCGAAGCGCAACACAAGGCAGAAAATCAATGAATAAATACCCCCGTAGGCGATAAGCTCCGCTTAGGGACAGTATTCAGCAATTGGCCACTATAGTTTTTTGTATCTTTCGCGAACACTAAATTATTAAACCGACATGCAGAGAACAATTTTAATAATAATATTCCTATTTCCTACCCTGACTTTTTCCCAGAACAGTTTAATACTTACAAAAAAAGAACGAAAAGCTTTCATTACAAATAATAATTCTATTACTGTTTGTACCCTGCCAACTACTAAAGACAACTTTGCCAGAGCATATTATGGGAAATTCAAAGAGTTGTCGGGTGATAGTTTGAAAATAGTAGTCAATGAAATGGAGTGGCAAGTTCCACCTAAAAACAGAAAAACATACGGGAAGAGATATCCAAAGGACACGATTGTTAATTTACCTATAATCAATATAGATCTAATATTACGCACAAGGGAGAATTTTGAAAATACAACCAATGTTATTGCTTTTTTATCTCTTATTTCAGCAACGATTATATCTCCATTAGTTTCAATAGATATGCAAAAAGAAGGTTTCCAATGGAGCAGGTGGAGGAAAGTTTCGGGAGTTTCCATAAGTGTATTCACTTTAACGGTTGTTTCTCAAATCTGCTTTGGTGAAAAAAGGTATCGAATTCAAGCAAAGCGCAAAAATCTTTGGAAAATAGAACACTAAACATTAATCTCCCTCTCGTAGGCACTAAGCTCCAGCTTAGTGAATTTTGAAAATAGATTTTGTACTTTTACGAAAAACCTAAATACGTATATAATTCACGTATATAAATAAAATTAAAAAAAATAAATATGTCAACTAACAGCGTAAAATTACACCGGGTTCTTAAAGCAAGCCCTAAAAAAGTATATCATGCTTTTACCGAAGCAAATGCCATGTCGTTTTGGCTTCCACCTTATGGATTTTTATGTGAGGTGCATCAATTGGATGCGCGTGTAGGCGGAAGTTATAAAATGTCCTTTATTAATTTTTCTACAGGTAACGGACATTCCTTTGGCGGAAAATTTTTGGAGATCAAACCAAATGAATTCATAAAGCACACTGATAAATTTGATGATCCCAACCTGCCCGGAGAAATGATCACTTCCATTTGGTTTAAGAAAGTTTCCTGCGGTACAGAACTTGAAGTCCTCCAGGAAGGCATACCCTCAGTTATACCAACAGAAATGTGCTACTTAGGTTGGCAGGAATCCTTAGAAAAACTGGCAAAACTGGTTGAGCCTGAAATTCCGGATGCGTAAGTTGTAGGTTATAAGTTCTAATTCCCCAATCTGTAACTTGTAATCTACAATTCTGTAATCTCTAATTGCCTTTTCCTCCCTTCCGGCTATAAAATATTCCTTGTCAACAAAAAAACAAGGCAAAGAAATTACTACAAGTTAACTTTGAGCTAATATTAAAATAAATTCTTAAAAATGAAAAAATTATTAATTATAACCACTATTGCCATAGCAGGTTTTGCATTGGTATATGGATTAAAAAGCGCGTCCGGAAATACGGCTTCACCGGACATTATACCCAGCCTGAATGACTGGCCGGAAGCATCCCGAATAGCTGCGACAAATATGCAGGAAAAATATGGAAACCCTGACGAGGTTACTGATAATATGCTGATCTGGAATGAAAATGGAGACTGGGTAAAGACGATCGTGCATAAAAAAGAAATAGCACATGATTTCCCTAAACCACATACTGATGTATTGGAACAATGTGTGAATTATAAAACTCCGCTTGATAAATACAATGAACTTGCTATGTATGACGGAAGTATTACCATTAGCCGCACCAAAGGAACTATTTCTTCCTGCTGTGACCTGGAAGCCATGAATATTTTAGCATTGAACCTTGCTCATGATATAATCAATGGTAATAAAAGTGCTGAACAGGCAAGACTGGCACATGGAGAGATTGCCTTGTCATATATGAAAAAAGAAAAACCGGCATATACAGAGAGTTTAAATTTCGCCGGTGATCAATTATCTCCTGACTCAGACAAGTCGCTTGATATAATGAAAAATCTCGCGGGGAAGTAATACAGAATTAATATCTACCCACTCATTAAACGTAGCTTGTCAATGGCAGTAGCTACGTTTAAGATTCCTACCGTATTATATTTTTTGTATCTTAGTTCCTTATGAAAACAAACAATCATTGGGCGGTTTTTTTATCCAATAATGCCAATAAACAATCATTCATTCAGGAATTATTAGAAGGAAAAGCACCCGGAAAATTATCTGAATTCAATACCTGCAAAGGTGAATTATTTTCTGACCATCTGATCGCTGATATCATTGAAGAAGAATACCGGCATGAACGCATTGAAGTGGAGAAGGAAAAGAACAGAAGTTTTAGGTCGTTATCGGGCGGTGAACAAAGAAAATCATTGCTTAATTATTGCCTTTCAAAAAAACCGGAATACTTGATCTTAGATAATCCTTTTGATAATCTTGATCTTGCTTCCCAAAAATCTTTCCGAACATTACTCGGGGAAATTGCAGATCAAACCGCTATCATTCAACTCATCAATCGCAAAAGTGATAAATTAGATCTTATCAGCAATGTAATAAGTATTGATGATGACAATACGATCATTTACCATGAAAATAGCGAAACGTACTTTAGTGAAAAGAATACAAGGCCGGCTTTTAATGGCAGCGTCCCTCCTCCCCTTTTTAATTATAAAGCTGAAAATAAAAACCTGGTAAGTTTTAATTCGGTGTCGGTTAGTTATGATAATAAAACAATTTTAAAAGACATCTGCTGGGAGATCAATGCCGGAGAATTCTGGCAGCTTATCGGTCCGAATGGTTCCGGAAAAACCACACTTCTTTCTTTGATCATTGGCGATAATCCCCAAGGCTACGGACAAAATCTTATTTTGTTTGGCAGAAAAAAAGGAAGTGGTGAAAGCATCTGGGACATTAAAGATAAAGTTGGTTATTTTACTCCTTCCATGACTGATCTCTTCAGCAAGTATTTTAGCTTGGAACACATGATCATTTCCGGTTTCCTGGATTCGATCGGCTTGTACATACAGCCATCCGACCTTCAAATAAAACTCGCAAATGAATGGCTCCGGCTGATCAATATGCATCATTTAAAACATACCACATTCGGCCAGCTTTCATTAGGGCAGCAGCGCATGGCGCTTATTGCCAGGGCCATGGTCAAACATCCTCCTTTATTGATATTGGATGAACCCGCTTCAGGAATGGATGATGCCAATGCATTACTGGTAACTACCCTTATCAATAAAATAGCTGCGGAGAGCAAAACAACAATCTTGTATGTATCACATAGAAAAGAAGAAGGATTAAAGCCCCGATTGATCTTTGAATTAACACCTTCTTCAAGCGGCTCAATTGGCACTACACACAAAATATCCTAATTTTGAAATAAAATCACATGATAAAATTCAATGAAAGAAAATGCTTGAAATTTAAATTATTGACTTTCGGAATAATTGGTTTGTTGCTTTCCTGCGATCGACCTTCTAAAGTTCCGGACGCGGTTACTCTTACTTACGCTTCTACTGATACATGCGACAGCCCGGATGCTGATATCAATTGCTGTTTTATAAATATGCCTGCAACACTAACAAACACAATAAAAATTGGCACTGACAATAAACTAATCATATCAGGAACTATTTTCAGATCCGATGGTAAAACTCCTTACCCGGATGTAATAATGTATACATATCATACAGATGAAAAAGGATATTATTCAAAAAAGGGAAATGAAACAGGTTTTCAAAAATGGCATGGTCATTTACACGGTTGGTGCAAAACAGATGAAAACGGACATTATGAAATTCATTCTGTAAGACCTGCTCCATACCCAGGCAATACAATGCCGGCACATATTCATGCTGCATTAAAAGAACCAAATAAAGATCAACCTTATTACATCAATGATTTTGTTTTTAAAGATGATACTTTTGTTACAGAAAAATATGTTTCATCGTTAATAAATCCAGGTGGCACAGGAATTGTAGATATAGAAAAATCAGGTGATGGGAACTGGACCGGCAAACGGGATATCGTAGTTGCCAAATAACAACCTGCGTCTTTTTAAAAATTCATCGTCTATACTATATGACAACCACAACCGAACATATCTGGAAAGAGTTCCATTCAAAACTTTTTCAATTCATAAAAAAGAGAGTAAAGGATAACGACACTGCGAACGATATTTTACAGGATATTTTCATGAAGATCCATTTAAAATTGAATACACTCAGCAATGAGGAAAAACTAACCGGTTGGGTGTATCAGATCGCACGCAACAGCATCCTGGATCACTTTAAAAAACAAAAACCAAATTCAGAGCTAAAGGATAACTTCAATGAGCTTATTGAGGAAAGAACATTCAATGCTGAACTAAGCAATTGTTTGAAACCTGTTATTGACCAGCTTCCTGAAAATTATAAAGATGCAATCCTTCAAACAGAACTTGGTCAGCTTTCACAAAAAGAATATGCTGAAAAACTAGGCATCTCTTACTCCGGTGCAAAATCACGGGTACAACGTGCGAAACAACAGCTTCATGCTTTGCTCAATGAGTGCTGCACTATCCAGTCTGATAAATATGGAAATATCATGGAGCATGCCTGCAATAAAAATTGTGGGTGCCAGTAAGCAAAAATGCGTCTTTTTAAATTTCCTTCGTCTATAGGGTATAACCTTAAAATCATAAAAATGGAAAATCAAAATTCTTGCTGCGGAAGCAGCAGCAACACCGGCCAGTCAACGACCAACTGCAACTGTACCTGCACGTGCAACTGTTCATGCAATTGTACATGTACATGCGATTGTAACCGGCAAAAATGTTGCTAAGCTTAAATGAAAAGTCCCACAATATGTGGGACTTTTTGTTATCAAAATCAAACTTATTTGGCAATATTTTCCTTAGATTTGAGTACAGTTTATGGGACCTATTTCTAAAAGTAAAGCGTCAAGTATTATTGGGATAATTTCCATTATCGCATTTTCTTTTTTTTTATCATGTTCTGATAACAACAAGAAAAATCTGTCAGAAAAAAAGAAAACAGATCTTTCTCCACCTAAAACTATTTCAATTACTAATCCCATCATTACTAATTTGGATACTTGTCGGGCTCCCCGGGTAGTTCAAGTACCTACCAAAGCAGGCGGCTCCTATACTATCAATGGCAAGAAAGAATCATGGGAGGTAAAATTACTGCCACCTGTAACCGTACCTGCCGGCTTTTTGGCAAAAATGAAAATTTATAATACCGAAGAAGGTTTAAATATCAGTGGTATCAGTGGTGGTTATAAAGACAGGAGCGGAAATTTATGGTTCGGATCTTATGGTGGAGGAGTATCCCGCTATGACGGAAAAACATTTACCAGTTTTACTACCACACAAGGATTAGGTGATAATGTGGTAAACAGTATCATAGAAGACCGGAAAGGAAATATGTGGTTCTGTACACCTGGAAATGGAGTATCCTGCTATGATGGAAGATCCATTAAAAATATTACAACCGATCAGGGACTTATTGATAACGGGGTATACTGTATCACTGAAGACAATGATGGTGACCTGTGGTTCGGCACTACAAAAGGAGTATCACGTTATAATGGAAAAACATTCAAAAATTATACTACCGAAAAAGGGTTGGCCCACGATGTTGTCAGCTGTATACTGAAAGATAAAAAAGGAAATTTATGGTTTTGCACTGCGGCCGGAGCTTCTTATTTTGACGGAAGAATATTTACCAATTATACAACTGAACAGGGATTGATGAGTAATTCAATAAATTGTGCCACAGAAGATATGAACGGCAATATATGGTTGGGCACTGATGCGGGGGAAATATCAAAATTTGATGGACGAGCATTCACCAATTTTAAATTTGATAAAGGACAGATCACCTGCATCACTGAAGGTAAGAATGGAAATATTTGGTTTGGTACGCAGAAAAAAGGAGCCATGTGCTATGATGGAAAAACATTTATAAATTTTACAATGGAACAAGGCCTGGTAAATGATGTAGTAAATAGTATCGTTGAAGATAAAAGCGGAAATATATGGATCGGCACTTATGGCGGAGGTATCTCACGATATGATGGAAAATCATTCAGCAGTTATACAGCCGCGCAAGGCTTAGGAGATAATGTGATCTGGAGTATTGTAGAAGACAATTCAGGTAAGTTATGGTTCGGAACGTATACAGCGGGCGTATCCTGTTATGACGGGAAATCATTTACTCATTATACAATGGAACAAGGCTTAGGTGAAAGACTGGTATTCAGTAGCACAAAAGACAGCAAAGGAAATTTATGGTTTGGAACTCGCGGTGGAGGAGTTTCATGCTATGACGGAAAATCATTTACTACTTATACAAAAGCACATGGTCTTGCAGACAATACAGTATGGAATATAAAAGAAGACAAAAAAGGAAATATGTGGTTTGGTACTGGAGAAGGTATTTCTAGCTTTAACGGAAAATCATTTATAACCTACAGAGAAGAACATGGACTAGCTCAAAATGAAGTGTATGGCATTGCTGAAGACAATAACGGAAATCTGTGGTTTGGTACTGACGGAGGCGGAGTATCCTGCTACGATGGTAAATCATTTACCAATTATACAACCGCGCAGGGATTAGTAAATAATATGATATACGCTATTTTCAAAGATAAAAATGGAAATATGTGGATGGGATCTTATGGTGGTGGATTATCTCGCTATGATGGTAAATCGTTCAAAAAATTCACCACGTCCAACGGTTTAGCAGATGATAATGTCACTCAACTTTCGGAAGATAAAAATGGCGCCATTTGGATCGCGACCAATTGTGGCTTTAGTAAACTTAATTTTAAAGTTCCTGAACCATCTGAAAATAAAAAACCAATTATTCCCGGTGATAATTCACTTAGCAATGAAGATCTGGAAAAGTATCTTCCTGCTTTTGAAACATACAACCAGCGAACAGGATACCCGGTAAAAGATGTGAACGTTGGACAAAATTGTATGTTGATTGATAGCAAAGGAATTGTTTGGGCCGGTACTGGTGATGTAAAAACGGGCCTGGTCCGTTTCGATCCTTCCGCTTTAAATCATAACCTGGCTCCTCCTGCTCTTGTAATTCACTCTTTAAAATTAAATGAAGACAACATCAGTTGGCATGGATTAAAGCCTGCCGAGCAAAATGAAAAGGATAGTACCACCACTCCACCGAATATCGTGGAAGAAGTAAATATTTTTGGCAGAACATTGACAGATATAGAACGAGACACCATGCGTAAACAATTTGCGGATGTAAAGTTTGACAGTGTTGCACGCTTTTATTCGATACCTGAAAATTTAGTATTACCCTATAATCATAATAATATCACATTTGAATTTGCCGCCGTAGAACCGGCAAGGTCTTTCCTGGTCCGGTATCAATACATGCTGGAAGGTTATGATAAGGACTGGAGCCGTATCACTAATAAAACAACAGCCACATTCGGAAATATATTTGAAGGTGAATATATCTTTAAAGTAAAAGCGCAAAGTCCGGAAGGTATTTGGAGTGAACCTGTAACCTATACATTTAAGGTGCTCCCTCCCTGGTACCGTACATGGTGGATGTACAGTTCAGAAGGGGTCGCCGGATTTCTTTTATTATTCGGGCTTTACCGCTGGAGGACTTCATCATTGCGCAAAGACAAGGAAAGGCTAGAAACAACTGTGAAGGAAAGAACCTCAGAAGTGATCAGGCAAAAAGAAGAAGCGGAGGAACAAAAACATATTGTAGAAGAAAAACAACGCGAGATCCTTGACTCTATCCATTATGCAAAAAAAATACAGGAAGCTCTTTTACAGGAAGAAGAACATATAAGCATGCATCTTCCCGCACATTTTATTTTATTCAAACCTAAAGATATTATTTCCGGAGATTTTTACTGGTCATTGGAAAAACATGACCACCTGTATCTGGCTGCTGTTGATTGCACCGGACATGGAGTCCCGGGAGCCATGATGAGTATGCTGGGAATTGCATTTTTAAATGAGATCACCAGTTTAGAGCAGCTGCTTTCTCCTGCTGAAATATTAAATCAGCTTCGCGAAAAAGTAGTGAAGGAATTAGGTTCATCCGGACAAACAAAAGACGGAATGGATATATCACTTTGCAGGATCAATTTAAAAACGTATGAAGTGGAATGGTCCGGCGCGAACAATCCATTGTGGATCATTAAAGAAGATGATAAAGGCAAAAAACATATCCAGGAAATAAAAGCCGACAAACAACATATCGGCTATAATGAAGTTTATAAACCATTTACTAATCATACATTAAAAATAAGAAACTGCAACTATTATCTTTTTACAGATGGCTATGCGGATCAGTTTGGTGGAACAAAAGGAAAGAAATTTATGCATAAACCTTTGAAAGAAAGATTGATATCCGTTATTGACCAGCCTATGGAATTGCAAAAGAAAGCCTTACTTAAAACATTTGAAGACTGGAAAGGTGATCTTGCACAGGTTGATGATGTTTGTCTTATTGGTATTCACATATCCTAACTTTGCTTTATCCAGAGCATATTTATTGAATATTCTGGTTTTTAATACATGCATTCTTTAAAATTAAACACATACGACGACTTACAATTGGTTGCTCATTATAAGCAGACCGGTAACAATGCCTGTGTGGGAATTTTATTTCAGCGATACACTCATCTGATCTTTGGAGTGTGTATGAAATACCTCAAAGATGAGGACGAAGCACAGGATGCCGGTATGCAGATCTTTGAGAAACTGTTAAAAGACCTTAAAAAACATGAAATACAACAATTTAAGGGCTGGCTGCACATGGTTTGCAAAAATTACTGTCTCATGCAATTGCGCTCAGGATCAGCTAAACTTAAACGGGATAAGGAAATGCACAAAGATCTAGCATCAATTATGGAATCAGGGGTAGATCTGCATCATACTATGGAGGATAAAAAAGAGCTTCAACTGACCTTTATGGAGGAATGTTTGAAAGGCTTAAATGATGAACAACGCTTGTGCATCGAATTATTTTTTTTACAGGAAAAAAGTTACCAGGAAGTGACGGAAATAACCAATTACAACATGAATAATGTGAAAAGTTATATACAGAACGGCAAACGAAATTTAAAAAATTGCATTGAATCTAAACAATGAACGAATCGTCTAAACATAAAATTTTTAATTCAACGGATTGTATCCCGGAGCAAATGATGTTTGATTATATTGATAACAAACTATCACCAAAGGATTGTCATACTCTTGAAAAGCATTTGTTGGATTGTGAGTTTTGCTCGGATGCGTTGGAAGGTTTGCAAACTGTGAAAGACAGGGAACGGATTGGAGTCATCAATCAGAAAATAAACGAGCTGAATGCTTCTTCTAAGGAGAAAAAAATAATTCCGATAAGTTACAGAACTGTTACGGCCATTGCTGCGGGATTATTATTATTGATCGGCGGGGTATTCTTTTTCAATCAATTCGCATCAAACGAGCTGATGAATAAAAAAAGCATGGCAGACCTGAAAGAAGTTCCTGCATCACCAACGCCGATTGTTATGGAAGAAAACGCCAAAGCTGATTCTATCCCTATTGACCTCTCGGCAAGACCAAAAATCCATCATAACCTTCAACCTTCTACAAAGCAACAGGCGGAACAAAGCATCAATATCACTGATATTTCTGACAATGCGCTAGCGTCAGGAAGCGCATCAACTATTTCGGAAACCATGAGTGAAGATGTAGTTTCATCGGATAAAAATGTAAAATTAGATGATTTTAAAAAAGAAGAAAAAGACACAAAATATAAAGAAACGGAAAGCCGGTCTTTACCCGAACCTATGTCAACAAATAAAAAAAACAGGGAGCCGGGCATGGAAAATTATAATATGGCTCCAAGATCGGCTAAATCCACAGCTTCAGAACCAAGATATAAAGAAAAGGAAAGATCAGAACCACAGGATGAACCCTATGCCTTAAATACTATTGCAACGGATGAAATTCAGGTATATCCTCTTGTAGATAAAATGCCAGAGTTTCCGGGAGGGCAGAACGAGCTATTAAACTATGTACGTACAAAAATTCAATTTCCTGCAACCGATGATAAAGGAAAAACCTACAGATCCGTACAAATTCAATTTATTATTTCCGCATCAGGAAAAGCAAATGATCCTAAATTATTAAAACCTCAAAGCAAAGCCTTGGAAAAGCAAGTGATCGAAATGGTCAGTAAAATGCCCTCTTGGAAACCGGCACAACTTAATGGAAATCCAATGCATGTTAAATACATCTTACCGGTTAAGGTGAATTAAATTAATCTTCTTAATAAACCTCAGAACATTATTGCGAACAATCCGACCAAGCGGAGTAGCGAAGCGACTCTTCAAACCCACAATTACATCACTTTTAAAATTGTGATTTACCTTGTAAATTTCTTACTTTTATAACTATGAAACAAAAACTAGTTGTATTCACCGGGGCAGGAATTAGCGCGGAAAGTGGTATCAAAACATTTCGCGACAGTGGAGGATTATGGGAAGAATATGACATTCAAGAAGTAGCTACACCACAAGCTTGGGAAAAGAACAAAGCTCTGGTTTTAGAATTTTACAATAACCGGCGTAAACAAGTATTGGAAGCAAAACCTAATGATGCACACTTCGCATTAGTAGAACTTGAAAAACAATACGATGTACACATCATCACCCAAAATATTGATAATTTGCATGAACGCGCGGGGTCAAAAAAGGTACTTCATTTACACGGTGAAATAACCAAAAGCCGTAGTACCATCAACCCTTCTCTTATTTATGATATTAAAGGCTTTGAATTAAAACTGGGAGATAAATGTGAGAAAGGTTCGCAACTTCGTCCACACATTGTATGGTTTGGAGAAATGGTACCTGAAATGGAAATGGCTTATATGATAGCTGAAAAAGCAGATATTTTTATGGTGGTGGGTACTTCTATGGGAGTTTATCCGGCAGCGGGTTTGATCGATTATATTCCGAATGATGTTCCAAAATATTTGGTGGACCCAAGCGATGTAAAAGTAAATGGGATCGATAATTTATTCATTATAAAAGAAAAAGCGAGCACCGGCTTAATGAAATTAGTAAAAGAATTATTAAAGTAAACTAATGAAAAAGGCTGTTTGGATATTCTTTATTATTTTTTTATTCTCCTCAAAAATACAAGCACAACAACGTTTTAAAGCCGGAGTTAAAATAGGTTTAAGCACCAGCCAGGTAGCGGGCGACACATACTCCGGATTTCATAAAGCCGGATTAGCAGGAGGAGCGTACGTTACAGGAAAAATAAATGAAAAATGGACTGCCCAATTTGAAATACTTTATATTCAAAAAGGCAGCAAGCACAATTTTAACCAGCAAGCCGGGGATTTTACTTACTATTTCCTTCAACTGGATTATATAGAAGTTCCTATATTATTTCACTTTCATCAAAAAAAATTTACGTTTGAGCTTGGTCCGGGATTGGGATTTTTAATAAAGGAAAAAGAATACAATCATTTACAGGATCTAACAGGTTTTCGTCCGTTCAATAAAAATGAAATTACCGCAAACATAGGAATAAGTTATATCTTATTTAAAAACCTGGGTATGAACTGGCGATATACAAATTCATTAACATCTATCCGTTCCCATGCTTCCGGAGCAAGTACCTGGTATAATCCCGGACAAATGAATAACGTTTTGACATTTAGCTTAACTTACACATTCGGACATGGAGCAGAAGAATAAACATAAAATTGTTGTTGCCATTACAGGTGCCAGTGGGGCTATTTATGCAAATGTATTATTGCAAAAGCTACAACAATTAAATGAGCAGATAACAGAAGTTGGTATTGTAATGAGTGATAATGCCAAAGATGTTTGGAAATTTGAATTACAAAATACCGATTATGAAAAATTACCTTTTACCATTTACAATAAATCTGATTTTTTTGCACCATTTGCTTCCGGCTCTGCAAAATTTAATACTATGATCGTTTGTCCCTGCTCTATGGGAACATTGGCCCGCATTGCAAGCGGTATGTCCAACGACCTTACTACACGTGCAGCGGATGTAATCTTAAAAGAAAGAAGAAGATTAATTTTAGTAACCCGTGATACACCGCTTAGTTTAATTCATATAAATAATATAAAAACTGTTACGGAAGCAGGAGGAATTATTTGTCCGGCCAGTCCATCATTTTATAGCCAGCCAAAAACATTTGAAGCACTAGCTTCTACTGTGATTGACCGCGTACTTGATCTTAGTGGATTAGAACAAAAAACATACAGGTGGGGTGACGGTTCAAACTAAATATTTCACTCAATAATTGATAAAAAAAAATCCTGTACAATTTTTTGTACAGGATTCAAATTAAGCGCTATCCTATTATTGAGGAATTAACGTACCGGTTCCACTATTGAATTTATTAACAGTTGTTGGATTACCTTTATAATAAAGATCACCTGATCCATTCATCCATACATTTAATACTCCTGATACATAAACTTGCTGATCAGCTGAACCATTTATAGCTACATCCGCATTTTGGCTTATTAGATTATAACCCCAAAAGCGTCCTGAACCATTACCACCTAAATTTAATTTTGGAGTTGTACCATTGAAAATATAATTACCCGCTCCATTCAACAATACGGTTATTGAATCAGTTGAGTTAACACCTATAGAAACGCTATCACTACCATTACAAGCTACTACAATATCTTCTTTAAGTGTAACTGCTGAACCATCGATATCTGAGTTGCCATTCGAAAACAAAGTATCAAGATCTTTAATAGATATTGATATGTTTCCCGAACCATTCAGCATTAAGGTATTACCCATAGTAAAAGTCATAACTGAAGGATCTTTGGAATTAATTGCATTAACAGTTCCTGTAGTAAAAGTTACAGTACAGCTCCCGTTTACCCATATATTGTTGAAAGAAGTGCCAGGAGTTGTAGAAATTGGAGGCACTGTTGTTTTTTTACAACTGTCTAATCCAATAACCACCACTAAAATAAGACCTATCATGCGCACAGATCTTATAAATGTTGTTTTTTTAGTTTTCATATTTTTAGTTTTTAGTTAGTATTAAATTTTATAATGTAAAATTCCAGATAAAAAAACCGGATATCAATACTTTATTTCCACATTATTACATTCCTGAATTTCAATCTCTCCAGGCTTTAATCCTCATAATTCTACTCCATTTTTAAAAGAAGCGTCTTATAAAAAGCTGCTTCGTTTTTAATAGTCAATAAATAGGTTCCTTGCCGGAGGTGATTGCATGGAACTGCAAACTGATAATTTTTTGAATTGATCTCAACAGCATGATCATACACTTTCCGGCCAACTACATCATGCATTTCAACCTGGTAAATTCCGCTTTCTTGTACACTCAACGATAATGTAGCTGCATCTGTTACCGGGTTAGGATAAACAACAACTGAAATAGTGGGCTTCGACTGGTTGTTTATGCCCACAGCACCGCAATTCTGAATACAAAATGTCACTTGAGCGGAAACTGTCCCAGTAAATATATCTATTGGGTTGCTTGCTAAAGCGGTTGCATCACAAAAATCGATGGGTCCCGAAATATCGCCTGAAACATTGCTGCTATCCGAAACAAAAATACAACCGTATGCTCCACTAATTTTCCCCGTAGAAAATATATTTTTTGCCTGAATAATGGAATTATTATACACCTCTATATCCCCATGGTTGATAAAGTTATCTGTTGTCACTACAATACCGTTGGGCTTGTTATACAATTCGTCATTTACATCTATAATTATAGTAGGGGCAGTAAAGAATCCCATATTATTTAACGTTCCTTCAATCCATACGAAATTATCTGTGGTGACAACAATATGATTATCAACTACACTGATTCCATCAATATGCAGGGTGTCTGTTATATGTATGTATCCATAATTGGTAAGTAATTCTCTCTCTACCCAAGTCCCGGTAACAATGACTGTATCATTGTTCACAAAGATATTCCCATTCAGTATATCTTTCGTTGTAATTAAAGCGTTATTGGTAATTGATCCTTCATTGTCTATAAAATTATCTGTTGTCACTACACCGCTATTAGTCAGGTCTCCCCCGTTATTAATTTCTAACGTATCTACAACATGAATTATTCCGCTGTTGTCAATGGGAGCATTCATAGCACTAAAGTTCCTTTTAATATACAGGCTATCTTTGTTAATAATCATTCCATCCATAAACTTAAAAAATGAAACAACCACTATTCCTTCATTTGTAAAATTGCTTGTTAGTAAAGAAATTTCTCTGGAAGTAAGATCTTCCATGATTGAAGCATTAACAGTGAGGCTGCCTGATAAAAAAGAAATATCCTGATCCAGTATCACATTATGATCTATAATCACAGTGTCAGATATTGAAGGAACTCCGGGTGGTGACCATATAGCAGGATTGGACCAGTTACCGTTAGAAACCGTTACCGTGGTTTGGGCTTGTACTTTAATACCCAATAGAAAAATAGCAATTACTAAAATGCTTATTTTATTAATTATTTTTTTTGTCGGTACCATTTTATTAGATTTTAGTATCATTTCTTATCCAAAAGTAGTACATATTAAAATTCTAAGCCAGACATTATTCGAGCATTATTACAATCCTGATTTTGCTTTATTAATAAACATTTTATACTTTTCCAACCGATAACCATACAATCAAAATAAATAGATTCAAATCATCCATACGATCATGAAAGATTCTCCTGAACTTTATGAATTGATTAAATCCTTATCCGGTTCCGAAAAAAGATATTTTAAACTGATGGCTTCCCTTCAGGAAGGTAGTAAAAATTACATGCAGCTTTTTGATAATATCGATAAACTTTCCGAATACAATGA
>JBQTHQ010000160.1:0-16863 GCA_052389695.1 Bacteroidota bacterium
TGCCGGTTTATTTTTTGGCTTCTTCAGCTTCCTTTTTAATAAAATTGCCTGTTGCATCAAAGAAATAATTTTCACCTCCAGCTTCCGCCTCATACGTTATGATTCCTTTAGCATCTGCTATTTTAAAAGCTTCTGTAACTTTTTTGTCTGAGGTATTTTTGCTGATATACGCATTTGCGTTTGCAGGCAATTCAGAAGCTCTGATCTCTGTTCCAGTTTGTAAGATGTGTCCCTTTGGATCAATTAAAAGGATAACATCAGCCTTATTATAGTCAAAATCAGCCTGGTAGTTCCCATTCTTTATTTTCCATTCTTCCACTTCAGTTTTAGGATATGTATCTGTAAAAATTTGTTTTACTGCAGTAGGAACATCATGTTCTCTCACTGTTTGTGCATTAGCTGTGATTGTTATCAATCCAATGGCTATAAATAAAATTGATTTTTTCATGACGTTTTACGTTTATGGGTTTAAAATTAATTCTTTTTTAATTAGGATACAATATTAAAATATGATTCTGGTCTAAAACTTAGAGAAAATAATTTTACAATACTTCTATTACTTTTTCCAGCTTAATTCCGCGCGAGCCTTTTATTAAAATGGTTGTATTTTTTACGGGATGCTGTTTTAAATATTGCAATACCTCCTCGCTATTTGAAAATGTTTTAGCATTGATGATTTTACCGGCTTCTGCAAAATGGTTTCCAATCAATAGTACTGTATTGATGTTTTTTTGTTTTAATAAATTTACAATGGCAGCATGTTCTTTTGCACTATCATCACCCAATTCAAGCATGTCTCCTAAAATCACCATTTTATTTTGTTGATCCATTTGCGCGAAATTTTCAATGGCTGCGGTCATGCTCGAAGGGTTTGCATTATAAGCATCCAATAACAATAAATTATTTTTTGTTTTCATCACCTGCGAGCGGTTATTGGAAGAAACATATTTTTCCAATCCCCTTTTCACATGATCATCTGAAACCCCAAAATAATTACCAATACAGGCTGCGGCCAAAATGTTTTCAAAATTATATTTTCCGACCAGTTGTGTGCTGATGGTGGGTTTTTTATCTAGGCTATCAGTCTTTACTGAACATTTTAATTTTACAAAAGGATTGCTCTCTATAAATTTCCCGATAAAATTCATTTCCGCTGAAGTTCCAAATGTTACCCGGTTAATTCCTTCTGAAAGTTTTTTCAGTAGCTCATTATCTGCATTCACAAATAATTTTCCTTTTTTCTGTTTAATAAAATGATACAATTCGCTTTTTGCTTTTATAACGCCTTCCAGCCCGCCAAAACCCTCCAGGTGAGCTTTCCCGATATTTGTAATCATTCCAAATTCCGGTTCGGCGATACTGCATAATATCGCTATTTCTCCCTGGTGATTAGCACCCATTTCGATGATCGCAATTTCATGATCTTTTTTAATGTTCAATAATGTAAGTGGAACACCGATGTGATTATTTAAATTACCTTTCGTAGCGAGCACTTTATATTTTTCACTCAACACGGCGTTTAATAATTCTTTGGATGTGGTTTTACCATTGGTTCCGGTAATGGCAATAACAGGTATGGATAATTGTTTACGATGATGATTAGCAAGTTGTTGTAGTGCAATCAAAACATCATCTACCAAAAAATAGCGCTCGTCTTTTTTAAATTCTTTCTCATCAATGACTGCCAATGAGCAGCCCGCCTGTATTGCTTTTTCAGCAAACTGATTGGCATTGAAATTACTGCCTTTTAAAGCGAAAAATATGGAACCGGCTTGGATCTCTCTTGTATCGGTACATACAAGGGGATTTTTTAGAAAATGATTATATAGTTCCTGGATCATTGTTTAAGCAGAGATATAAAATAAAAACGTCCCGCAATAATACAGGACATTTTTAAGCTATCAAAATTTTGAAATTCATGCACACTAAAATATATGTTTTTCAGCATGATAAGATGATCGTACCAGAGGCCCGCTTTCTACAAAACGAAATCCTTTTTTTAAACCTGTTTCTTTATATTTTACAAATATTTCCGGGCGTATAAATTCAACAACAGGTAAATGTTTTGGACTAGGTTGTAAATATTGACCTAAGGTTAATACATCACAGCCTATGCTTCTCAAATCATCCATGGTTTCAACTACTTCCTGTTCGGTTTCTCCCAGCCCAAGCATCACCCCGCATTTTGTTCTCAACCCTGCCGATTTTAAGCGTTTAAGCACTTCCAGGCTCCGGTCGTATTTAGCTTGTATGCGTACCTGCTTGGTCAATCTTCTAACAGTTTCCAGGTTATGTGAAACAATATCAGGCTTAGCGTCAATGATACGTTGCAGGTTTTCCCATTTGCCCTGGAAATCAGGGATGAGGGTTTCAAATTTTGTTTGTGGACTTACTCTTCGAATGGCATTGATAGTTTCTACCCATATGGCAGAGCCTCCGTCTTTCAGGTCATCGCGGTCAACAGAAGTGATTACACAATGTTTAACATTCATCAAACGGACCGATTCTGCTACCCTCTCAGGTTCTTGCAGATCAACGGCTTTGGGTTTGCCTGTAACAACATTACAAAACCCGCAGGATCGTGTACAGATATTACCCAGGATCATAAAAGTGGCAGTGCCGGCTCCCCAGCATTCACCCATATTAGGGCAATTACCACTCTGGCAAATGGTATGTAATTTATGAGTGGAAACAATTTCACGAACCTGCGCATATTCCTTACCTGTTGGAAGTTTTACTCTTAACCAGTCGGGTTTGCGTTTAAATTTAGGTTCCTCAGCTATTTCTAATGGATTTTCTGGCATCAGAACCATTTTTTACCCCAAAGTAGTTTGAGATATAATGAAAAGTATACTTGTTGTTTTTTATTGAATGCCATGATAGGAACTGCTTTTGGATATACATCCGCAATAACACCTGTTTCTATCGCTTTTATACTGTTATAACGATCGGCGTATTCAAAACTTAAAGCTAGTTTTCCATATCCTGCAGGATAAATAGAGGTTTTTTCAAATCCTTTAAAGAAAGAGGCCTTGCCATATATATTGTTTGTAAAATGACGATCCGGATCATATCGTTCTGTACTTACAGTAGTTGATAGCTGCCCGTTTACCGGTACTTCCCGGATTATTTCCAGATATACGGGTTTAGCAAAAGCCAATGTAGCCCCAATGAAATAAGAAAAACGAATTTCCACGCTTTTTTTATCACTTTTCTGATACAATACATTCTGGTAACCTGCTCCCGGACGAATGATCAGTATAGAGTTAAGTTTACCATAAATAAAACCTTTGGAATTCTCATAATATGAGTTGATGCTTTTAACTTCTTTTGGATGTTTAAAGTTTTGGGCTTCCAATTCAAACATGCGTTTGCGCTTGCCTGTAACATGTTTCCCTCTGCGGTATGCCAGCCCAATGCCCCCATTGGTATGAACATAAACCCCAAATGTAGATTCATTGCGGTACATCACATTCAGGTCCTCACCACGTTGCAAACGCGATAAATCATCTTTCAATTCCTGTGCAGCAATATCAAGTGAAAAAACAGAGATTAATAAAAATATACAAATAGGTCTAATCATTCTTATTCCATTATCTTTGGGGGTAACAAATATAATTATTTAAAGCGAATAATACCAGGTGTAATTCATAAAAAAACAAAATGCAAACATCAAAAATTACGTATATCGGGAATTTACGGACAGAAGCAATGCATCTGCAATCAGGTAAGATGATCATTACAGATGCTCCTATAGATAATAATGGAAAAGGAGAAGCTTTTTCACCTACGGATCTGCTATCCACTTCATTGGGTTGTTGTATGCTTACCATCATGGGCATAGTAGCTCAACGGCATAATATTAATATAGACGGTACCGGTATTACAATAACAAAAAAGATGGAAGCAAATCCAAGAAGAGTTGGTGAAATTGTTGTAGAATTTACCCTGCCGGCAATCGTTTATTCAGATAAAGAAAAAGAATTGTTAGAAAATGCCGCACGTACCTGTCCGGTCGCAAAGAGCCTGAGCGCAGAATTAAAGCAGACAGTGATTTTTAATTATCAATAGCGCGCCGGATTCCGTCAAAGGAAATACCGGAATGGGAGCCGGTATAAATGCATTTTCCGTTTTTTATGATCAATACTTGCGGTGATTCATGTATAACAGCATATCTGGAGGCAATTTCATTAGAAAGTGCTCTGTAAGCTATCAAATCAAGAAAATAAACGGGTAATTCTTCAGAAGGTAATTTCCAGGTACGTTCTAAACGGTTTAATGCTATATCACTTAGCGAACATCTGGTACTGTGTTTAAATACCAGCACACCTTTATTAGAACTATCAAAAGAGCATTGATGAAATTCAGCCAATTGCTTTTCAGTTGTAAGCAGTAGCCAATTCATTATTAAATATAATTATTGTTTGAGGGAATTAAATGTGTGATAGAGCAAGAAGGTTACTGGTAAAGGTATTAAATAGGTCTTTCTGATTTATTGGTAATTGATTTCCCAGTGTCTATTTTATTGATTTTTCCATAAGCAGCACAACGTTCATGACTTTTGCATGATGACAAGGCAACACTTACAAAAATAGCGGATATCATAATTAATAATACCTTTTTCATATCAGAGAGAGTTTAATAGGTTGCAAATATTGCAAATATTCCGCATTTATGCAAACACCCGGCCAACTATTTTTAACTCTATGTAAGAAAACTAAGTACTTTACATTAATTTTGACATAAAATCAGGTTTTATGATGCAGAAAGCTGTAAATATTACTATTCACGAAAGCTGGAAAAACAAATTATACGATCAGTTTACTGCTCCTTATTTTTTGCAGCTTAAAGAATTTTTAGTGAATGAAAAACAACAATTTATGGTGTTTCCTCCCGGCAAACAAATATTCGCGGCATTTGATCATACTCCATTCGAAAACACAAAAGTCGTGATCATAGGTCAGGACCCCTATCACGGCCCCGGACAAGCCAATGGTTTATGTTTTTCTGTAAGTCCCGGAATTGCAAAACCTCCATCATTGGCAAATATTTTCAAAGAATTGGAAGTTGACCTGGGTATTCCCATTCCCCAAAGCGGGGATCTTGAGCCTTGGGCAGACCAGGGGGTGTTATTACTGAATGCTACATTAACAGTACGTGCCAATCAGGCAGGATCACATCAGAAAAAAGGTTGGGAACAATTTACAGATTCAGTTATCAGAACCATATCAGAGCAAAAGAAAGGAGTGGTATTTTTACTGTGGGGCCGGTTTGCACATACAAAAGAAGAGCTGATCGACAAAAACAAGCACTTTATTTTAAAAGCCGCTCATCCTTCGCCATTGGCAAGAGGTGCTTTTTTCGGGTGCAAACATTTTTCCAAAACCAATGAGATACTTAAACAACAGGGGTTAACACCGATCGACTGGCGAATTGAAAAATAGAACCAAGGAGGAGTTCATACCTGTGACTCTCCGAAATATTCAACATAATTATTTTCAGTTTCAAATAATTTTATGGAGTGTAGTTTACAGCCCAATGCATTTACAGGTGGTTCTAATTCTTTCCAGATAGCAATGGCCACATTTTCAGTAGATGGCATCAGTCCCTTCATAAAATCAACATCCAGGTTTAAATTTTTATGATCTAATTTATCAGTGACATATTTTCGGATGATGATACTTAATTCTTTTAAATTCACGGAATATCCGGTGTCAGTATTTACCTTTCCTTTTACTGTTACATACAAATTATAATTATGGCCATGCCAATTGGGATTGGCACATTTACCAAATACTTCATTGTTTTTTTCTTCGCTCCAGTTAGGGTTATGCAACTTATGTGCTGCATTAAAGTGTTCTCTGCGTGTTATATAAATCATGTTGCAAATATACTAACTAATCAAATCACCGGAAAAATCATTTGTATATTTGTATTCAATGAAAATTTTAATTGTAGCTGCTACCAGACCTGAAGTTCAACCATTGATCAATGCAATGGAAAGCATATGTGATGAGAAAAGAACTTTTTTGAATTGCAAGTACAAAAAACTGGAAGTGGATTTTTTGATCTCCGGAGTGGGAATGGTTGCAATGGCATATCATACCGGGAAGATGATAGACGATAGCTATGATGGGGCATTCAATTTAGGTATTTGTGGTAGTTATAATCGCAACTTGGAAATTGGAACAGTAGTGAATATTTATGAAGATGCATTTTCTGAGTTGGGCGCAGAAGACGGAAATAATTTTTTAACACTGGAGGATTTAAAACTCGGAGGCGTAATCAAAATTTCAAACCTGCCTGCCGGACAGGCAGGTTTCAAATTACAGATCCCTAATCCCATAATTGAATTATTGCCTAAAGTAAACGGAATAACTGTAAATACTACGCATGGCAATGATCAAAGCATTGAAAAGGTTTTTCGCAGGTGTTGTCCAATGGTGGAAAGTATGGAAGGAGCTGCTTTTATGTTTGTATGTGAACAGGAGAACATTCCTTATGTACAGTTAAGGGCTGTTTCTAATTATGTGGAAAAAAGAAATCGTGATGCCTGGAATATTCCTTTAGCGATAGAAAATTTAAATAAAAAGGCGCTTGAAATTATAAATAATATATAGTTGTCATTCTGAACGGAGTGAAGAATCTATTTTGGAATTAGATGCTTCAGCTGCGCTCAGCATGACAAACCAATGACCAATGACCATTCCCCCAAAACTAATACTCGGTTTTAGCCCCTGTCCCAACGACTGTTTTATTTTCGATGCATTGATCCATAATAAAATTGACGTGGAAGGATTACAATTTGAGGTGGTGATGGAAGACGTAGAAGCGTTGAATAAAAAAGCATTTCGTACGGAGCCGGATATTACAAAGCTAAGTTATCATGCATATGCCTATCTTACAAAACAATATCAGTTACTGGATGCAGGAAGTGCCTTGGGAAATGGATGTGGCCCATTACTCATCGCGAAAAACGATGAAATTAAAAATGATAAATTAAAAATTAAAAATGCAAAAATTGCGATCCCGGGAAAATATACGACCGCTAATTTTCTTTTTTCTTTAGCCTTTCCGGATGCAAAAAATAAAACCGAAATGCTTTTTTCAGAAATTGAAGATGCTGTATTGAACGGAAAAGTGGATGCAGGGCTAATCATTCATGAGAACAGGTTTACTTATGAACAAAAAGGTTTAAAAAAAATTATTGATCTGGGAGCGTATTGGGAAACATTGGCCAAAGCTCCGATACCATTGGGAGGAATTGTGATCAAAAGAAATTTGCCGGATAATGTAAAAAAGAAAGTAAATCGCGTATTACGCAAAAGTGTAGAATACGCATTTGCAAACCCCAAATCAAGTTTTAACTTTGTGAAAGCGCATGCGCAGGAAATGAATGAAGAGGTGATGTATAAACACATTGATTTGTATGTAAATAAATTTTCCATTGATTTAGGCAGCGAAGGGAAACGTGCTATACAATCCTTACTTGATAAAGCTCAGGGCTTGGGTATAATTGATAAGATAGAAGAAGAGATTTTTTTATAAATTATTCTATTTGATTTTGATTGGTGCACTCGATAATCCCGATAGCTATCGGGACGTAATTCGTAGATTCATATAAATTAGTAATTAGTAGATTATGATCGTAGTAACAGGCGCAGCAGGATTCATAGGTAGCTGTTTGGTCAGCAAACTGAACCAGGAAGGTTTCAAGGATATTGTGATCGCGGATGATTTCTCCTCTCCTGAAAAAATACAAAATCTGGAAAGTAAAACATACTCCCAAAAAATTCATCGTGATGATTTTATTTCCTGGTTAAAGATCAATCAGCGTTTAGTCCAATTTATTTTTCATATAGGGGCGCGTACCGATACTACGGAATTCAACAAAGAAATTTTCGATAAGCTTAATTTAAATTATACCAAAGAGATCTGGAATATTTGTGTTGAATTTGGTTTGCCATTGGTGTATGCCTCTTCTGCTGCAACATATGGTTTAGGAGAGTTTGGGTATGATGATAATCACGAAGTGATTGAAAAATTAAAGCCGCTGAATCCTTATGGCGACTCAAAAAATGATTTTGATAAATGGGCGGTCAAACAAAAAAAGAAACCCTACTTCTGGGTTGGATTAAAATTTTTTAATGTGTATGGCCCTAATGAATTTCACAAAGGAAGAATGGCATCAGTGATATTTCATGCATTCAATCAGATCAGGGAAAAAGGAAAAGTAAAATTATTTCGTTCACATAATCCCGATTATAAAGATGGTGAGCAATTACGTGATTTTGTTTATGTAAAAGATGTAGTAGAGGTGTGTTGTTTTTTATTACATCACCGGAAAAATTCCGGAATTTATAATCTTGGCTCAGGTAAGGCACGAACTTTTTCAGACCTGGTAAAAAATACATTTGCTGCCGTAAACAAAAAACCTGATATTGAATTTATTGATACTCCGGTAGATATTCGCGACAAGTACCAATACTTTACAGAAGCGAATATGGCTAAATTAAAATCGATCGGTTATTCAAAACCATTTCATACATTGGAAGAAGGTGTCAAGGATTATGTTCAGAATTATTTGTCGGAAACAAAGCATTACTAAGCTTTAATTCTAATGAAGCATCGCGACAGTTTATTTAAACTCATTCATTCTCTTTCAAAAAATGAGAAGGGGTATTTTAAAAAATACATGTCCCGTTATTCTTCCAATGCAGATACAGATCTGGTTAAATTATTTGATGCAATTGAAAAGCAGAAGGAGTATGATGAAAGCAAGCTAAAAAAAGTATTTGCAGGTGATAATATTGTTAAACATCTTTCGGTTTCAAAAAATCATCTCCATCATTCTATTCTTGAATCACTGAGATCATACCATAAAGATGTATCGGTTGAAGTAAAGCTTTGCAATATGCTTCATGATGTAGAAATTCTTCTGCGAAAAACATTGTATAATGATTGTATGGATGTGTTGAATAAAGCAAAGGTGCTCGCTATCCGATACCAGCGTTACAGTATGCTTCTTGAAATTTACGGGTATATTTTCAGGATCAATACCATGCAAAGAAAGGACCGTAATGACTTTTCTCCAATTGCGAACAAAGATTATCAATCGCAATTATATGCTTTAGAACAACAAAAAAAGTTGATCGATCTTCGGGTACTTCTTTCAAAGATATATTTTATCGCTAACTCGTATATAGTTCAGGATAAGGAATCTAAAAAACAGCTTGTAAAATTATTGGCTGAGGTTCATAAAATGAAAAAGGATCCTCAATTGCCGGATTCAGCCATGATATACATATATAGTGCTATGAGTACTATCTATTCATTTTACCTCGGAGATGTTTATAAAGGATATCTTATTAATAAGGAATACCTTGCTTTTTGGGATGCTCATCCGGAGTTAATAGAAGATGAGAATCAAACAAACTACATCAATTGCCTAAACAATCTTATGTCGACCCTCATGCGTTTAGGTAAATATGCAGAGTATAAGGCCCAGTTAAAGAGATTGGATATGTTGCCGGTTGATTCGGAACTAACAAAGGTCAGGAAGTTGGAAGTGTCAGCGCTAAGCGAAACAATGTATTTTATCAGGGCAATAAAAATTGAGGAAGGAATAAAATACATTGAGCAGGTAGAAAAAGAGATCGATGAAATAAGTGGTTATAGCAATCGTTCAACACTGCTTGCAACGTATGATAACTTTGCCATCATTTATTTTCTTGCGGGAAATTATTCAAGGGCGCTTTATTTTTCAAATAAGATCATCAATGATAAAACTAATATTCGTTATGATATGAAATGTTTTCACCAGGTTTTTAATCTGGTGGTTCATTATGAAATGAAAAATATTGATTATCTGGAGCCAGCGGTGAAACTGTCGCAGAAGTACCTGAAAGCGCAGGAAAATTCCTTTAAATTCATTGATGTTGTGATCAATTTTTTTAGACAAGCTCCTTTTATTAAATCGTTGAAGGATGAGCGGGATGAATTAATGAAATTGAAAAGTGAGTTGGATATAATACTAACGGATGCACATGAATTAAGTGCAAATGAATATTTTAATTTTTCTACCTGGGCGGAAAGTAAGATCAAAAAACGTCCACTTATTGAATTGGTAAAGGAGAAAGCAGTTAAAGCTGTGGTATAAGATCACATTGCTTCCGAAACTACTTCTTTTACTTCGGGTATCATGCGTTTCAGTAAGCCCTCAATCCCTGCTTTTAGTGTAATGGTAGATGATGGGCAGCCACTGCAAGCTCCACGCAACTGAACAGTTACAATACCTTCTTTAAAATTTTTGAAAGTAATACTTCCTCCATCACCCTCTACTGCGGGTCGAATATATTGTTCCAATATCTCTACAATTTTTACTTCTATTTCTGTGGTGGGAGCAGTGTGTTGTGTAAATACTTCTTTGGTAGCTGAGAAAGTATTATCCACCGGAACTTCTGTTTTTGGAAGTTCAGTAATGATAGGTTTGCCTTCACTGATGTACACTCGAATAAATCCACGCAGTTCCAATGTAATATCTTCCCATTGAACCGCATCAGTTTTTGTAACAGTAACAAAATTGGCAGCTAAAAAAACTGCTTTCACAAATGGGAAATCAAATAATTTTGCAGCAAGCGGAGCCCCTTTTGTTTCTGCTTTTGAAAGGTATTGTGCCGTTGCTCCGTTATGTATCAATAACTGGTTGGCAACAAATTTCATAGAGGAAGGATTGGGGGTGCTTTCTGCGTATATGATGATCGGTTTTCTTACTAATGCGTCCATATCTTAATATTTTAAAATATTGTATACAAAGATACTAATGTTAGCTGACAGTAAGTGCACTTATTTTGATTTTGATTTTTTATCATATACATTTGTTTGCACTCACATGAAAAGAGTAATTTCCATATTTTTAATTTGTATTTTCCTGTTCAACACAGTGGGCTATTATATTGCTTTTAAAGCGGTTCACTTTGCTGTAAAAAAAGAAATCAAAACGCAGATCAAATTAAGTCTGGATAATGCTGAATTAACAACGATCACTATCAATAAAAAAGACCTGGCCACTGTTGAATGGAAAGATGGTGGTAAGGAAATGATTTATGATAATGAAATGTATGATATTGTGAGAAGCACCGAAACTGCCACCTCCGTTACTTATTTTTGTATTCACGATAAAAAGGAAAAACTATTATTTGCTAATTTAGAGGAACACATTATCACTTATATTGCTGCAGATAAGCCTGTAAAAAATCCGGCTTCAAAAAAACTGATTGATCATGCTATAAAACTTTATTATTCCAATGAGGACATATTTCTTTTTAATATACACAGCCAATTTTTCTTTTCTTTTGCTAAACCCAATTATACACCTGCTCTTATAAGAACAGACTGTCCTCCTCCTGAGTTGGTTTAATTCTTGAATTAATATCTAACGTTATTTAACGGAATTGTTGCTAAATAATATTTATTAGCGGCGTATTACTATGTTTAGTATTAAGTGCTGAACGCAGGAAATTATTATATATTAAATAAAATGAAAAAAATCATATTTACTCTTGCAATGATGCTTTGTACAATTTTTGCAGGCGCTCAAACCTTAACGGTGGTAGATAAAACCACACGGCAAACCTTGCCCGGCGTTATTGTTTATTCCAACAATCCGAAAATTTCCATTCTCACGAATGCGAAAGGGCAGGTTGAACTATTAGCATTTAAGGCAGCAGATAGTATTCATTTTAAATTTGTAAATTATGAATCGATGGTGTATTCCTATCAACAGCTTGAATCAATGAAATTTAAGATTGAACTGGATGAAGCGGCTATTTCACTCGGAGAGATAGTAGTTTCTGCTAACCGCTGGGAAGAGGCACAAATTGAAACTCCAAACAGAATTGAAAAGATCAGTAAAAAAGATATTGATTTTCAAAATCCACAAACATCCGCAGATGTTTTGGAAACAAGCGGTTATGTATATGTTCAAAAAAGTCAGATGGCCGGAGGCTCACCTAATTTGAGGGGTTTTGCTACCAACAGGGTAATGTTGGTAGTGGATGGTGTAAGAATGAATAACGCTATTTTCAGGTCAGGTAATTTACAGAATGTTATTTCAATTGATGCCTCCGCGTTAGAAAGCACCGAAGTACTTTTTGGTCCGGGCGCTGTAATGTATGGAAGCGATGCCATCGGAGGGGTAATGGATTTTCATACATTAAAACCAAAATTTTCAGACAGTACAAGCAAGTTGCTGTTCACAGGAAATGTTTTGGGACGTTTTTCATCAGCTAATACTGAAAAAACAGGGCACCTGGATTTTAATATCGGACTAAAAAAATGGGCATTTATAACAAGTTTTAGTTACTCTGATTATGATGATTTGCGTGCAGGTACCATTGGAAACTCCTATTTTCTCCGGCCTTCCTATGTAGGAACTTTTGATGGCAAGGATTCAATGGTTGTAAATAATGATTCCTCACTTCAGGTTGGTTCTGCATTCAGTCAGATGAATCTCATGCAAAAAATCCATTTTAAACCGAATAGATCCTGGGATATTGAATATGCATTTCATTATTCGGCAACATCCAATGCGCCACGTTATGACCGTCTTTACTTAGATGCAAAAAATGACGGAGTACTTGATAATGCAGAATGGTATTATGGCCCGCAAAAATGGATAATGAACCGTTTTGGGATTACAAATACTCGAAACACTTTGATGTATGATCAAATCCGTATTGTAGCGGCAATACAAAACACTGAAGAAAGCAGGTATGATAGAAAATTTAACAGCAAACAATTGCGGCATCAAACAGAAACAGTGGACGCCTATTCATTTAATTTCGATCTGGATAAAAAATTAAGTGGAAAAACAATATTCTTTTATGGAGCAGAAGCAGTTTATAATAAAATCGGATCAGTTGCTAATCGCAAACATATTGAAACACAGGAAAAAACACCAACCACTACACGTTATCCTAACGGATCGACCTGGGAGGCATACGGAATTTATGCAAATTTAAAATACAAAATTGCTCCTAAATGTATTATAAATGCAGGTGCCCGTTACAGCTACTATATAATTAAAGCTGATTTTGATACCACTCTATTTCCATTTCCTTTTGTTCATGCCGAAAATAAAAAAGGAGCACTAAATGGCAGCTTAGGATTGGTTTTCAGTCCCAACGATACCTGGCAAATATATCTTAACGGATCAACCGGTTTTCGCGCACCCAACATGGATGATATGGGAAAAGTATTTGAATCTGAACCCGGAACAGTGGTTGTTCCAAATGCCGATCTGAAGCCCGAATATGCCTACAATGCGGAAATAGGCACTGCTAAAACTATCGGCCATTTCCTTAAAGTGGATGTTGCCGGGTATTATACATTACTTAAAAATGCGCTTGCACGAAGGGCTTTTCAATACAATGGGGAAGATAGTATTGATTATGATGGACAATGGAGCCAGGTACTTGCTATTCAAAATATTACTGCGGCTTATGTATATGGTGTTCAGGCGGGAGTTGAGGTCAATTTTGGTAAAGGGTTTGGTATGAGAAGTACGATCAGTTATCAAAAAGGGGAGGAGCAAAGTGAAGACAGTCTGCTGCGATATTACCCAAAGCCACACGTGGCCCCTTTATTTGGAAGCACGCATTTAACGTATGTGCGTAAAAAATTAAAGCTTGATTTATATGCACAGTATAACAGCAAAATGGAATATAAGGATCTTCCACTGACAGATCGTGAGGACAATACTCCTTACGCTAAAGATGCAAAAGGGTTTCCCTTTGTTCCGGGATGGTATACGCTCAATTTCAAAGCTGCTTATTTTATAAATGAATTTGTTGCATTGAATGTGGGAGTTGAAAACATAACAGACCAGCTTTACCGGACGTATTCATCAGGTATAAGCTCCCCGGGCCGTAATTTTATTGTAGCCCTAAGAGCTAAGTTATAATTGTTATTTGTTATTTACCCGAAAAAGCGAAAAACCTACCGCTTACTGAAAAAAACCTACCGCTTAGTCATTTTTATTTGCGTTTAGGATTTATTTTTGTATTATTGTAATGTAAGAATAATCATTAATCATTTTACTCATGAAGACGAACTACTACAAACACATTTTATTAGGATTACTTTGCATAACGCATATAACCGGTGTAATGGCCCAGGAAGAAAAACACTGTGCAACAACAGAAGCAATGGAGGCATTGTATAAAGCGCATCCCGAGATGATCCAGGAGGCGGTAGAATATGAAAAGGCTATACAACAACAAATTGAAAATGACAAAAAATCAGGTAATTCACGGGCAGCAGACCCTGTTTATATTATCCCTGTTGTATTTCACGTTATTCATACTTATGGCGCGGAAAACATTTCCGACGCGCAAATATTGGATGCTATCAATATTCTTAATAAAGATTTCCGCAAGCTAAATGCTGATACATCTTCTATTGTAGCAGCTTTCGATACTGTAGCAGCAGATTCCAAAATAGAATTTAGACTGGCTAAACTTGACCCGAATGGAAATTGTACAAATGGAATAGACCGTATTTATTCGCATAAAACAAATAAAGGAGATGACGCGGCTAAATTAAATCCATGGCCCCGTAGTAAATACCTTAATATCTGGACAGTTAAAACCATTGATCGTGTCGGAGCAGCAGCGTATGCCGTTTTTCCTTCCAATAGCAGTTATGTAATTCCTTATGACGGGATTATCACTGCATCAGATTATGTAGGAAGTATTGGAACAGGTAGTACAGGCAGATCAAGAATATTAACCCATGAAGTCGGACATTTTTTAAATTTATATCACATTTGGGGAAATACAACTGTAGCAACTGTTTGCGGAGATGATAACGTGAGTGATACACCTGTCACTAAAGGTCATGATAATGTTTGTAATTTAACAGATCAAACCTGTACACCGGGAGTAATAGAAAACACCCAGAATTATATGGACTATTCATATTGTTTCAGGATGTTTACAAAGGGCCAGGCAACCCGCATGAGGACAGCTTTAGCAAGTTCTGTCGGACAAAGAAGCAGCTTATGGGCCGCTTCTAATTTAGCGGCAACAGGTACTGATGGAGGTACATACAGCATATGTGCCCCGCGTCCTGATTTTTATGCCACCCGTTATGATATATGTGAAGGATCTACTGTTTTATTTAGGCAAAATATTATGAATGGAACACCCAGCAATCCTCCTGTATGGTCATTCCCTGGAGGCACTCCTTCTGCATCAACTGTTGCCAGCCCAATTATTACCTATAGCGCTCCCGGTTTATATACAGTAAAATTAACTGCTGCCAATGCGGCGGGTACTGATTCAGTAGTTAAGGTTGATTTGATCCGTGTAAGCGGACCAACTGCCGAATTTTCGGGTATGTATTCAGAAACATTTGAAGTTACATCTGAATTTGCATCCTGGCAGATGATTGATTGGGATAAAAACAGCCCAAAGGCATGGCAGGCTACCTCATCTGCGGGTTACAATAGCGGGAAAAGTTTGCTGATGAATGCTAATGGTAATTATTCCTCAGATGTGGATGAACTTATAACTCCTGCCCTGGATCTGACAAATATAACAAACCCTGCGCTTACATTCAGGTGTGCTGCCGCTTCTAAAGCTACATCAGCAGCAGATTTGGACGATGAATTAAACGTTTATTCTTCAATTAACTGTGGTCAAACATGGACATTACGTACGTCTTTTAAAGGGACGAATGCTGCAACGGGTTTTATAAATAATGGTTTTAACTCCGGGAATTTTGTTCCAACTTCGGCATCACAATGGGCTTTGAAAGGTATTACTATTCCATCAACAGTAGCAACTACCAATGTTCGTTTTAAATTTGAATACATAACAGGAAGTGCAAGCAACAATGTTTACATTGATAACATTAATATTGTTAGCACAGTAGGAATAAATGAAACGGCTTTGGCCAATGCCAATGTTTCAATTTATCCTAATCCAAGTAATGAATCAAGCACCGTTTTTTATAGTTTAAAACAACAAGCGGATGTTAAGATCACGGTATTTAATGTATTAGGCAAAATAATTTCAGAGGTAAATAATGATAATCAACCAGAAGGAGATTATTCATTTTTGATCTCAAAACAAGAGCTTAATTTGAATAATGGAGTATATTTTATAAAGTTTTCAGTAGATAACAGTTCGGTAACACAAAAATTGATAATTACAGAGTAATATTTTTAATATATAGTGCAGGGGGCTTTCCAATTTTAATTGAAAGCCCCCTGTTTTATTTCAATATGTTAACAAATGCTAAATTTAGGATTTAATTGCTTTTGCCTTAAAAAATTCATATTTTTGGTATAACAAATTGCTTAACGATGAAATCTTTTAGATTCTTCTTAACGATCATGCTGGTAACTTCAATTGGTTATGTGAAAGCATATGCCGGTGGTGCTAAAAAGCCTGAACCGGGTTCACATGATACCACCATTAACCTGAAAAGTAATATTGTTATTTTTAAAATGATCCCTTCGCCGGCTGCTAATCCAAATACAAATAGCGGCAGCTTAAAAAAAGCGGGTAAAGTAGCACGCACCTCTTCTCCGCATACTTCATTGGAGCAGATCCTTAATTATAAAAAGAAAGGAATTTAACGACTCTGTTCCTTCTCTACGAAAAGGTTTTCTTTTCTGCTCAACTCTGTTCCTTTTGTGTAAGAGAAGGTTCCTTTTCTGCTCAACTCTGTTCCTTTTATGTAAGAGAAGATTCCTTTCCTGCTCAACTCTGTTCCTGTTGTGTAAGAGAAGGTTCCTTTCCTGCTCAACTCTGTTCCTGTTGTGTAAGAGAAGGTTCCTTTTCTGCTCAACTCTTT
>JBQTHQ010000161.1:0-35146 GCA_052389695.1 Bacteroidota bacterium
TACTGGTATATACATCAGTGATCCTGTTATCGGAATCGTATATGTAAAAATGATAAAACGCATCGGGCTGTCCGTCCTGGTATCTTACCAGGTTTACCTTTCCACTTATCAGGTCATAATCGTAATCTATTTTTTTATAACGCTGGTTGGTAATTGTTATTGTTGGATTATCCTGTACCAGATTTTTTACATTGCCATGAATATCGTATGAATAGTGGGTTGCGTGGCGGTAGGTTTGATCATTATTATCATTCACATCTTCATACGTTACACTGGCTACACGTTTTCTCAGGTTCTCCTGTGTAAGCGGAACACCTGTTATGGATGTGTTGTCGTAGTACGTCCTGGTTATCTCCTTTCTTGCGCTTGCATTTATCCAGTTGTTAAATTTTGTATCATTTATGGTTGCCGGACTAAACTGCCCATTTATGTATTCTCCGAAAATACCTGCAAAATTATTGATGCCTGTGTTTTCTGTCAGTTCTCCTACCTCTTTTATCCTTCCCAGCTCATCATACAGCGTATAGCTATAATCGGGCCGGTTGATCTGTGCTGATATATTTTTTCTGTTGTACTGTTTGGTGTTTTGAGATACAACCATTCTGCCTAACCTGTCGTACCAGAAGCGGGTGGAGAAAATATTGCTTTCATCATTTAGCAGCCGCGCATAATTGGCTTTTGCAATACCGGTATTGAACAACCCGCCAATAAAGCCATTGTATCGGCTTGAAAAATCAATGGTAGTAATATCTACCTGTGTTGGTGCTGTTACGCCATTCACTCCCGTAAGCGGCCTGATGTTCCATGTTACAGTGTTTGCCCCAAGAGTAAATATATTGCTGGTTAATGAACATTTTAGCAGCACACCGCCTGTGCCTGCTACATATCCATTGCGGTCATCATGAAAAAACACATCATTGAAAATTGTACCTGCCGCAACCGTAGCCGGCACATTTTGTGGAATCCAGGAACCATTATAGCAATAGACTTTTTTTTGATCGCCTACGGCCATAAAATTAGTATTGCTTTGGAAAATATGTATGGCTCTTAAGGTTGTTGCCGGTGTGCCCGCTATTGCTGACCAACTGCTGCCATTGCTGGTTGTTCTGTAAGCTGTTCCATTAGCGCCAACAATATACCCGGTTTCGTCCTTTACCGCTATATCGTATAAGTTATTGGATGTGCCAATGTTATTGTAGGTAACTGTTGATCGCTTCACATTAGCTGCATATCCTGTGTTTCCGATAATTATGGCTTCACTGTTCTCTGTAGTCCATACCCCGTTGAGCGGAGGGATGGAATGACCTCCGCTGTTGTTTACCGGAAGTACATATCGCCAGCTGATTCCGCCATCATCGGTATGGCGGATAGTTCCTTTATCTCCTACCGTATAGCCATTTTGCTCATTCACAAAGTTTACATCATTAAGGCGGGGAGTATATACGGCCTTTATTTTCGCACCGGATGCATTGTTGTAGGTATAAACCGCCGAATTATCACCCACAGTGTATACCATGTTGGTGGAAGGATAAAAGCTAATACCATTGAAATCTTCTTCAGGTTTCTCTATTGCGATCGTGGGAACAGGATTTTGTATGTTGGGTATATGAACCACTGTTCCATGATCTCCGGCAACATATGATTTATTAACAGTATTTAAGGCTATATCATTCAGGTTTTCGGATGTTGTTAAAGTGATGGGCATTAAGCTAACAACGCCTGCCGATACAGCAGCTTTTGCCAGATGGCCATTAGAGCCTGCGATCAAACCTGTGTAAGCTGCCGGTACAGTGGCAGTGGCATTGGTGTTGAATTTAATGGCGCTGAGTTCAGCAATGGTTCTGGTGGGTAGTGTTTTCCAGGCATTGCCATTGGTGGTTTGCAGCAATGTCCCTTCAAGGCCAACTGCATAAATAGTATTAGTTCCCGCTGCCTGTACATCAAGTATGTATAAGGGGCTTATGTTGGCAGAGTTGTCTGCCCAGGCAGTTGCTGAGCCTTTAAACAGATCGCCTCCCGTACCGGCTGTGAAAATGGTATTGCTTACCTGCGCGTTGATGGAAACCAGGTTAGCTGCTGCTGCTGGCGGTAAAGCAACTCCAAAAGTAGTTTGAGGGCCCAGCAGGTTTGTCTTAGGCTGATATTTTACTGTGCGTGATGTTCTGTCAAAAGCATACACATTGTTGGCATTTTCATCAATATCCGCGTAATTCCCGCTCTGGTTTAAAAACATATATGTGCCTCCAACAAACAGTATGCGGTAGAGTGTACCTGTAGCAGTAAGCGCCATACCGGAATTGAAAGACTGTCCAAAATAAATTTCCTTAATGCCGGTAGCCGGTGAAGTACTTACCGATTTCCAGGTAACAGTCGTACTGTTGGCATTATTGGTATAATAAGCTACAGTGCCTGTATTACTTGCCACCCAGCCGTTATCCGCATCGCTGAAATAAACAGTAACCAGGTTGGTGGTTGAGGGGATGACGGGAGTTGTAACAATATTTACTAAGCCATAAGCACCGCTCATGACCAAACGTTTAACCTTTCCATTGCTTCCCACTGCATAACCTTTATCGTTTTGATAGAAATGAAAATCATTGTAATATTCATTGGCAGCGCTTACCAGCTCCCAGCTAAAACCTCCATTGTTAGTTTTATAGATTTGTCCCTGCCCGGCAACCGTTTCCAGGATAGCCACTCCTTCATTAATATTTTTAAAATGTATTTTTTTAAAATTGCCGCTTAACCCTGTAATTAAAGTAAGCCAGTTAACTCCGCCATCGGAAGTACGTAGCAGTGTACCATCAACCCCTATTGCAAAACCGTTGTTGCTTGTTCCCAGCATCTGCACTTTTACAAGATCGGTGCTGCGTATACTGGTTAAAGCTGACCAGGAAACGGCAAATGCACTTGTAGTGGGGTTGGTTACTACTCCTTTAAAAAGTTTTCCATGTCCGTTGTTGTTAGTTCCTCCAATAAATAAGTTGCTGCCGTCATAAGTAATTGAATTGAGGCGAATGCCTGATACAATACCAGGAGCTATGGATGTGAAGGTGAGGCCTCCGTCTACTGTTTTTAATATCACTCCGTCATCGCCTATTATTACTCCGTTGGAAAGGCTGGTAAAGTACAGATCATTTATCGTAGTTACTACATTGATACCTGTTAACGAAATCATGTCCCAACTGTTGCCTCCATCGGTGGTTTTCAGTACAATGCCACGACTGCCTACGGCAAAGCCGTTGGAAGCGTCCAGCAGTTGAATTTTTTTCAGACTGGAGGCTACCAGGTCATTCATTTTTGTCCAGGTAGCGCCTCCGTCATCTGTACTGTATAAATAACCACGGCTGGTAGTTGTGTTTATATCAACATATCCTGATAAATAACCTTTGGTGGAAGTAACGAACTGCGTAGCTGTTACTTTTAACCGGCTGTCAATACCATTGGGCAAGGAGTAATCCCAAACATCCATTGGGTCGTGATCCGGCATATTCTGGCGCACAAGCTGGTTCAGGCTGTTATATTCATAAGTGCTTGCAAGGGTATGATCGGTAAAAAAAGTATGTCGGTTAAATGTTCTGTCCTGGTTAATCTGCAAGGTATTTGTCACATCCATATTTACCAGTTGTACTCCTTCGGGTGGAATGGTGCGTACCAGATTACCAGCCTGATCATAATAATATAATGTAAAATGGTATTCTTTATCATCATACCTGCTGGTAAAATTTTCGAATGCACTCATGCAATGCTTGTTATAGTTATCGGCAATGGAGGTAATAAGGTTGTCCCTATATTGCTTATAAGCATTTTCGGCATTTACCCGCGCTACATTCATCTGGTAAATAATGCATGGGTTCACATAAGGTACTGTAGGAGATACAACCGTATCGGGCGAAGTGCTTGGTTTACAGATTTTGATAGGCAGGCAGCTTTCCCCGAATATGGTATCGGTTGTTAAAAATATTTTGCCACCACCACCCGGTATCGGATAAGAGGCCACCATGTAAAAGCGATAAAGATTCCCGTCCAATTCGGGGTTGCCATAAGGAGTAAGCGTTCCGAGGTCTACAAGATTACTGAATAACAGCGGGAAGTTGGCTTTACCTTTATGGCTAAGTATTATTTTACATTGGCACAGCAGGTTAAAATATACTTGTTCTTTGTAATCACCCGCGGCATTCAGATTGAATTTGTCATATTTACTGGTAGATTGCTCTGTGCCCGGAGATACGTATGATTTGATCAAATCAGTATACTTAGGGCTTTTGGTCAGATCGGTATTTGGATTAAAAGGTTTTTTCAATAACACATCCTTTAAAAGACCTTCCAGATCTGCTCTTAGTTTGTATTCATCATCCTGACACAGGATAGGATCGGGTAAGCCGCAGGTTCCCATGCTTACCGGTGTAGAGGTGGAGCCTTGTACAAGGTTTACATTACCATTGATGGTTACTAACAGGGTATTATTTTCATCCCGTCCGTTTACTGTGAATAGATTAGTACCATTGCCTTTAATGTCTGAGAAGGAGCGCACGTTATTAAGGCTATGGATGGTATAGCCGTTAGTGAAACTGGTAAATTTTATTACCAATTGTTTAGACGGCAGGGCTTCATCATATAACTCAAATACAGAAGTGGAAAAATTAAATTTCCAGATAAGTGAATTGCTTGTTGTTCCCAGTATATTTTTAATGGCTGGAGTAATAAAGCTCTGGTATCTCTCCGTTGAGCCATTAAGTTTAACACTTGGGAATACCAGGCGATTGTTGTTGTTCAATGCCGACCACAGATCGCTTAAATCATTCGCAAGGTCATTAGCTTTACATTGTTGTTGGAAATTACAGCCTGTAATATTGATGCAGCTATAACCTGTTATTGTTTTATAATTAAAAGGAGCTGTTGATCCTGACGGGCTGGTAATAGCAGCTACGGCAGTAAAATAGTGATTGCCGCCGGTAGTAGCAGTATATTTTAACTGGCTGATGCTTACCACATCATTCCATGAATTAATTCCCGTACCCGTTTTATCCAATACTATTGTACAAGATGTTGTACCGGTTTTGTTAATGTTTACGCTCAATGTATTATCGGTTGCCGGTGTGGTTGCTGCCCATGTATAAGGAATGAATGTAGCCGGAATACCCCCGCTTATAGCTGCATATAAATCCTGCGTAAATTCAGGATGATTTACAAGAGGTTCCGCTGTTGTTGTGAGCTTTTGCTTGGATGCCATTGTTGTAAGCAGGAACTGTAAATGATAAGCTAAAGGGCATTGGCCTGTTTGCTGGTATACCTGGTAAGCTGTTTCCTCGGCACTTGGAGGAGTAAGGTTGCTGTCGGGATTAAAACGTTTTTTCTTTTTCTGGTAATAAGGCGCATAAAATACACTGCACGGTTGTTTCCTGTCAAAATAAGGTGAATTCAGATAATTGTTTGGACCTCCTCCGAATCTGATCATGCCGGATGTAAAAGGGTTATAGTTGTCATTCCCGATACAACCACTGTAGCCCAAACAGGCTGTTGCATTGACATTGTCGCGTTGTTTTTGCAGTTTTTGTTTTTCGGAGATGTAAAAATTTTTGAACATATTCCACTCCTGGTCAAGATGAGTGGTACTTGTATTTTTTCCAAATTGTCTACAGGGGCTGTTTGCAGGTATGGGAGCGGTACCGTACTGTGTACCGCAACGCGCTGCAATAGCAGCTGATTCCACCATAGAATAGCCCCTGTTCTGGAAATTAGATATCTGTGCCTGTAATTGGGTATTGTAATTATTAAATGCTGCACCGAACAGAAAAGGGTCTTTGGGTGCAGCAGCGGTACTGGCACCGGGTTGTATAAATCTTACAACATTGGTAGCTGTACCCGTATAAGGAGCTATTACCAATCCATTGGCAACTGCCTGTGCATACGTATCGGTGGTTTGCAGCAAAACATCAAATTCATCACTGGTTAAATTATAGCCCGTTTGTTTTTGTCCGTATAAAAGGCAGGATTCATAGTAGCAATATTCAGGATGGTATTGAACCAGTGATTTTGCCCAGCTCTCTTTCCAGTTATCTACAAAATCTTCAACTCTTGTGAGGTTTTCAGGATAGGTATAGTAGAAATTTCCGGTAGCATCAAATTTCACCAAGGCAGCAGTTGTATTGTTCACCCTGGGGCTGTAATTATTACCATTGGGAGACAAATGAATTACTGAGCGTGTTCCGTTTTCGTCCAGATAATAACTATAATTGCTGCCGTTTATTTTTACCAATGGCTTTTGCCAATGTGCCGGTGGTTGTCCCGCTACATTTTTTGGCAATACATTGGATGTATTATAAACAGATAAAGGAAATTCCTGGGGAGCAATTGCATTATTTGTATTTCTAAACTCCCCATACTGTCCGGCAGGGCTTACGTCCATTAGCAGCATTTCGTAAGTGGTTTCGCATACGCTTGCTTCTTTGCAAGGTGAGGTACATTCTTCCATTAAAAAATCAAAATCCAGCTCAGTGCCGTTTCCAGCAGCTACAAATGCATCTCTTGCATCTGTTATGTTTGGATAATAGGTTCCATTGATGGTTTGCAGGGATTTGGCACAAGTAGTACAACTGATATTACAATCGGCTGTATCTAAATGCGCCATAGCGCTATCAATAAAAGATTGATAACTGCGGAGGCAATCCTGTTTCAGGTTAATATACTCACCCTGCTTCGTGGATGTGTTTATAGTATCGAGATAGGTTTTTACGTAAAAATCCCTTGCATCGCTGTTAATGGTAAGTATTTTACTAACAGTGTAATTACCTACAAGTAGATTTAGTTTAAATGCTTCTGCATGGGTAAACGTAGTAGGAGAGGTACAGGTAGTATTGAATGAAACAACGTTTCCGTTTGCATCAGCAGTGAAATGTCCCACTGTTTTTTTTACCGGGTTAACGCCTGACGGAGGTAGTGGTGTTACTATTCTGCCGCAATCATCCGTTACCTTTATTTCCAGGTTGTAAACGCAGTTAAAGCAAATATTATCTTTTAAACAGGCATCGTATAACGTGTCTATACTTAGATCATAGTTAAATTCATAATCGCTCTGGTATGCAACCAAGAGTTGTGAGTTAAATACAATCGCATCGGCTTGTATATTTTGAGTATTAGCCTTACTTTTTCCATTGGCATCTTTCGCGAAAAGATCAATGGTTAAATTTTTTACAGCCGAACTTTCGGTCGGGAGCGCTTCAAGTATAGTGGCATTTGTTTGTACATCTTTTGGTGCATTCCCTGCCAGGGAAGTTGCAATGGTGCGTCCTTCCTGATCAAGGTAAGTTACGCTTACCTGTCCGTTGGCATCTATTACTAAATTCTTTTTATAATGGGCCGCATCTCCAACCTCTGAACCAAACATTCGATCCAGTTGAACCTGGTTTGGCCATCCGTAAAAGTATTTGGTTTCGTGCTGGTTGCCTAACTGGTAATCAGGGCCAACACCGCCCTGCCTGCTGATCCTACCGGTATTATCGCGTACATATTCAATTTGTGTGAACGGATATTTTTCTGCATCAGGCACAAATGCCTGAGCTCCGGTTTTGTCAGGATTGGAAGATGAATAATAGTTGGAAGCTCCGGAGGAAACATCCATTCCTTTTACCTGCGGATTACAGGAATCAGCGGATGAAGCATCCGTATCAAAATCTATACGGCTGTATTCAGATGTACCTCCATCCACTTTATTAAAATCAGGATAATACTTAATGGAGGATTCTTTTGTGCTTGTATTACAGGACGGTGCAGGCACAGGAACAGGCAATACATTCATAGCAGGCCTTCCCTGGTGATCGTAAATAGTTTCTCCTACAATAGCGTTTTTATCTGAATTTATTTTTGTTACTGATTGGCGATTACGCAAACTTCCGTCAAAATAACTGATCACCTCTTTCTTTTTGCCTTCTTCTGCGAATGTAACGGAGTATTGCCAGTTTTTGTCTGATTCATGCTCCTGCTGGTTAAAATACTTATTGCTTGTCAGAGCCACAAAGCCTCTGTCGCCTACGTTCCACACTCCTACAATGTCTTTAGAGGGATCGGTCAAATCTCTGCCAATGCCCCTTACTCTGTAAATTAAGTAGCCATGTTCAAACGTTAACGTAATATTGTAGGTATTTGCAGTTGTGGTGATACGGGTGCTGTTATTTTTAAAATAATAAGGCAGGTTGGTTGCAGTAGGGGTAATATATGAACCGAGAGTGGTATTATAGTCATTTACAAAAGTCCACTCCAACTGGTACTCTTCGGCACCCGCTTTGGTTTGCCAATTTACCTGAAGATTATCGTTTATATTGTTACAATCCAGATCCTGTGCCTGAACAGAAGTGAATAGTATTGGCTGACTGGCGGCTGAAGAAAAATTAGTGTAGCGCTCCAACTGAATGTCTGCATCAATAAACAGATTGGACTGCAAGGTTTGAACCGCGACATTGTTTGATGTAATGTTTTGAATCGTTATCCTGTATTTATAAGCATTGGTAAAATTATATACTGTTTTATCAATGTAGTCAGCAGTGCTACTGAAGGGTTGGTATTTTAACGTCAGTTCAGGAAAGCTGGTTGTCAGGGTATTGTTTTTATCCCATTGTTCAAGTTTTATTTTTACAGTAATCTCAGCAGGTATTGGCAGAAAGCTCATATTTGAATGATCCACGCCAAAAGTAATTTTATCTAATAGTGATACATCTTTAAATGAAGGGCTGATATATGGTGCGGGTATTTCCACAGTCTTTGTAGCTGTAGGTAACCCTATTGTTACCGGATTTGACGCTGAGGTAGTAAAAATACGTTCATTCTTTTGAATAATTCCGGCAGTTGCAATAGCAATATTTATCAGGAATAATATCCCTGCCATGAAACTGTTTTTGAGTGACTGTAACTTTAACATATCTTCTGCTTATTTGTTTATCAGTTAATATTCAACCTCTGATCACTGAATTTAAAATTTTTATATTTACTTGATACTACTAATTTGCCATTGGCCTTTGTGAAATAAGGACTTGAATCGAATTCTTCTTTGTAGTTCAACACAGGTTTTTTTCTATATCCTGAAAATGTAATACACACCCGGGGTTTTACTTTCTGTGAATTTTCGTTGTCTTCATCTTTACTGACTTCCTCGTTATAATACCATATTATTTCCTTGGGTAGACCATCGGGGCTGATAAGAAATTCATAAGATGATAAAGGATAGCCTTCTGAAAAATGGATAGAATAACGCTTATCAGTTCCGTTTGTACTCATTTTTATTGCGATACAATTTTTTAATATAAGTGTATAATCATCCAGCGTATAACTGTTCCAGATCAACTGATCAGGATTGGCAACCATTAGTATTTTGTCCGATGTATCCACTACTATTTTATACTGTATATTCTGAATGGTACGAATGCCTAATAAAAAACTGTGATAGCTCTCTTTATCCTTTTTAAAATAACCAACTGATTTTTCAACCGGAACAGTTGTTGTGTGATTTTCATAGGAAGCATGAGTAACGGTGAGACTGTATGCAGGAGTATTTTTAAACCAATTGTTCATTTGTTCAAACACTTTTGCCATATCCGTTTTGCTAATGTTTAAAGGCTGTTGAGCCTTAGAAATTCCACCAATCAACAGAAAAGAAAGAATATAAACACTATTTTTAAAACCTGATCTGGTCATTTTTTCTTTGTACTGTTTTGATTTGCTTTGATGGTCATCACTCCTTTTTCGGTTTCTTTTTTTACTCTTATTAGTTTGCCTTCTTCATCATATTCGTACATAGTCGCGTAATTACGTTCATCTAATTCCGCAACCAATCTTAAATTCACAGGATCATATACATAAGATTTCATGCTTCCATTGAAAGGAAAAATCCGGATGTCATCAAAGAAACTATTGCCGGTTACCGATTTTAGCTGAAGATTGATATATGTAGCATTGGAGGGTATAGCAAACTTTGCTTCTACTCTCTGCCAGCCATCAATAATAGCGCCTTGTGCAGTGAATGGCCCTAACGTGAATGCGCTGCCAAGGTTCGGAAATTCAACGAATATCTGCGGCCTGGTATAGGTTAACGTTGTTGGAACTGCTCCTTCTTCTTTTACCCATGCGCTTAAAATATAATCACCTGCTTCCGGTGCAAAGGAACCAATGCAGTTTTCGCAAGGAGGGGGTGGTGTACAATCAACGACAGTAATTTGTTTTGATGAAGTTTTTCCGCTACAGCCGGCTGAACTGGTTAATATGAGCGTAACAGTATAAGTACCTGGAGTTGTATAAGTATGTTCAGGATCTTCTGAAACAGGAGAACCATCGCCAAAATTCCATGTGAAAATGGGATTACCCGAGCAAACAGAAGAAGTGTTGGTAAACGTTACGGGATTATCTTCGCAGATTTCAGGAAAAGTAAAATCTACTACCCGGCAAGTCGGACAAGGAGATGGAACGGTGAATGGAGGACCGAATTCTGATGTATTATTATTTCTATCTGTTGCAGTAGCAATAATTTTATCCGTTGCGTTTACCCCCGTTACATTTAAGCTCCATTGTCCTGAGCTATTTGCTGTAGCAGTTCCAAGAAGACGAACTGCGTCTATCCCCGTGGAGTTTGAAAGATATACTTCAATAAGATCATTGGCAAGACTTGTTCCCTGGACTATTGAAGTGGAAGCCTGGTAAACAGGAGGTCTTTTGCAAATATTGCCCCGACATCGGTCGTTACTATATATATCAATATTTTTAGGTTTATTATTAATGAAGATATTATTCACTACTTTATTGCCGTTACCGGTATGAATATCTATTGCTCCGCTACTTGGTCCATCACCCGCATTGTAGAAATAGTTCCTGTCAATGTCATTTCCACCACCGATAATATTATTGTCGGGCCTCAAACCGGTAATAACCATAGCTGTTGCCTTGCGGCTTATGGCAGGTGAAACCGTATTACCCCTATTTGTACCAAAATAATTACCTTTAACCTGATTGTTATCGGAATTATCGCTGATAGCCAGGAAGCTCCCCTGAGTGCTACCGCTTTCGTAGAACACACAATTTTGAATAAGATTTCCTGAAGAATTACCAATTACGACGGTCTGAGAGTAATAATCATAGAGGGTCATATTTTTTATGATCGTGCCTCTACCTGAAGGTATTATAAAGAACGCACCGTTTATACGTGGATCATTTTTGTTGCCTTTTATATTTATTTTGGGTTCTATTCCTGTATAACCGTTGGCCGGTTGAGTACTACCATCAATAATAACAGGGCTGGTAATAGCAGGTAAGTCTGAACGCAATTGAATAGTACGGGGAGCTTGGGAAGGAATATTAAAATCAATATAATCGAGGCCCGGATTTTTATTTGCCTGCTCTATCGCCCAGCGGAGCTGCCCTTTAACAGGAAAAAACGGGTTACCCGGATCACTCGTTAATGTAACCACATAGTGATTTTGTCCAATTGATCTGAATGTAAGGAATAGCAAAAGAAGAAATATTAGTTTTTTCATATTCTAAGATCTTACAAAGTGTGTTTAATCGTTAAAGGAATAATATAATTTATCAGACAAAACAGCATTTTTATCTTCCACAAAAAGTGTAATGTATCGAAGTGCTTCCACCTGCGGTATAAGCAGTTCTATAGGTAAATAAGCTGTATAATTACTTATTTCATATTGTTGACCATTGTATTCTACAGCATAATTATTTGTTGTTGTCTGGATAACGCTTGCCTGAATAAATTGTACATCACTGGAATCCATCGCAGAACCGAATTTTAACGTAACAGTTCGGGCAAAGGAAGCTGAATCAATTTTAAATGAAAGATTAAAATACATCTTTGTTGTGTCAACCGGAGTAGGCAGTTCAACAGCGTGCATAAACATCATATCTTTTATCCTGATTGTTGAGGTTTGCGCCTGTAATTTAAATGAGCTTACCAATAATACAGTCAGCAAAACCGTCAAAGGGTAATTTGTTTTTTTTCTTTGCTTCATTTCTTTTGATGTTCGAGTTTTATACATTTATTATTTAATATTTATTGTTGATTGCCTGTACCGGGGGTTGATGATGATGGCGGCGGACAATCAAACTGACCGCAATTTATTACATTGATTACGGTTGATCCAGACCTTGACGGACAATTACCTACCTGGGGAACAGTAACAGTAACCGTATAAGTTCCCACTTTAGTATAAGTGTGCGTAGAGCTTGAACTTTGATTAGAACCGTCCCCAAAATTCCATACAAAATTCAATGACCCTAAACATTTTGAACCCGCATTTTCAAACTCAACCTGCTCTCCTAAACAAATAGATGAAGGTTTGGAAATAGCAAGTTTTAGACTGTCTATGGTGATGGCTTTTGCAAAACATAATTCGGAAGTATTATTCAGAGAGTTAGTTGCTGTCGCAGTAACAAACGGATATTTAATATCCGAAAGTGCAATAGACCAGTTGCCGGTGGAATTAGCTGTAACAGTTCCCATATACACTCTGGCATTCCGCCTTGCATCTGCCGGGCCGGTACTGCCGAATACCTGAATAACATCATTTGGTTGCGAAGTGCCAGAAGTTATGCAGCCGGTTGTTGTTATAGTAGGAAATGTCTTTCCACCGTTTCCGGAACCTCTTATAAATATTTCATTCAATGTGCATCCGAAAATAACATTGCCACTAAACAAGTTCCTTTGTCCCGGAATAGGATGGTTATCAATTCCTTCACTTCTGACAAAAGCAATTGTATTTCCTTCTCCACAGTTTGTTCCTCCAATAATGTTGTCATTACTCTGTGTAAAAATAATTCCTTCATCTCCCGTAATTGCGAAGTGTGTTAAATCCTTATCCGTATTTATATAATTTCCTTTAAAAGTGCAAAAAGAAGATCTGATCATTGAAACGCATCTTTGATTAATCCTGTTAATGACGTTGTTGGTGAATTCACAGGAATTGGATAAGGTAACTGTTAAGCCATTGTTAAATGACTTTATATAAATCCCGGTAAGTTTTGAACCAGGAGCATCATTAAACGAAAGGCCCTGAATCAGTTGGGTGGTTGATGTAATTGTACCATCAATAATAATTATAGGATTGCCGGGATTGTTAAAATCATAACCGGGCTGAGTTGTTCCATAGATATAAACAGGTTTTGTAATTACAGGTAAAGTTGATTTGAGATTAATTGTAAACGGTCCTGTGCCTGGAATTTTAAATGTAATTATTGAAGGAATGCCCGTGAGGTTAGCATTAGCCTGTTGAATAGCCCATCTCAATTCGCCTTCAACGGCTGGTACCGGGTTGACAGGGTCTGTTGTACTGGTTACTACAAACGTTGTTTGTCCATAATTATTAAATGGCAGAAGCAACATTATTCCGAGTATAAGAATCAACCAGGAACCAGTAACTTGTGTTCGCTCTCTTTTCATAATTTTTAATTAATGCGTATATGCAATGTATTTGTATACAAGCCTGATTTATCCTTTACAACCATTGATAAATAAGGCGAAGAATTGTATTGTGTTTCTCCGATGTTTACTTTACAGGATGCTTCAGTATTTATAATCTGATAGTCGGATCCTTGAGTTTTTACAAAATGATTGGAACCTGTTTTTTGAAATTTTCCATTTTCCTTAAATATTTCTGAGCCGCCTTTTGTAGTTCCGAACATAAAAAACACTGAATCTGCCTGAGAAACATCATCTATTTTAAAATTAATGAACAGCCTGATTTCTCCAGTGACTGACATGGTTGAATCAATTTCCACTCCGGGATTTAAATCCGAGATGTGGACGGAAGATTGAGAAAAACCAATATTGCAATTGATAAGAATGAAGAGAAAGAGTAGCAAATAATTTAATTTTTTTTCCATTATGGCCTTTTTATTAATTTTCATATTATTATTTTAACTACTAATTTGCTGCGGTCTGCAAGTTAATTTGAAATACCTGCCTGCAATTATTTTTATCTGTTGCGCTTAATATTATAATACAGGAGTTAGTGGCTGCTGACCGGTTAATACATATACCATCGCCTGCATCATTAATGGATATGATCATATCACAACCAGGTGTTGTCCAGTCAAACCGGTAAGGCGGAGCGCCCCCCGTCACAATATAACAGGCCTTTGCAGCCCCCCCGGTTCCAGTACTTATTAATCCCAGGCTACAGGTAACGGCATCGCACTTCAAAAGCTGTTTTGTCATATTAACGGGAGCACCACTTGTTACCATAATGCTTTTGTTGCCTGTGTGCGATTCGAAAGCGTTTACATTATTGTTGTGATTCCGGAATTTAAAATGGTTATCGGCACACTCGTTGAAATCATAATCTTCAAAATTGTCAAACCCTATGTTTTTGTATTTTGAATTAGCGATAACTGCTGTGGGCAGCGTTTGGTTGTATCCATAAGTTGCGGATGAATATCTTCCTAATGCATCTTTGTTTTCCAGTTCTGCCCCAAAAGGACTGAATTCAGTAACTTCGGAGGTAAATGTCCAGTTACGGCTGTCTATTTCCCATTTGCGGGCATTTAATTTGTAGAAGGGCGTATAAGCTGTAAATACACCATCTTTGCGGATGTTGGTATTGTTGTTGTAATTGCTTTGTGTACGTCCTGCCAGGTAGAGGTAACTTTTTTTATTTTTATACATTCCTTTTGTTCCTAAAATATAAGGATTGGTTGTATAATTTACATTGTCAAAACAATTGCAAAAAGTTCTCCAACTATTGGTGAATTCCATTGCCTGCGCCTGGAGTACATTATTGTATGTGTTCGACTCAATGCTCGTTAATGGATTGGAAAGAGAGGTAATATTAGCCATAGGAACCCCTTGCTGATTACGTTTACCTGACCCGAGTACTTTTTCAAACGTTCCTGATACAGGATTACCTGCCCGATTTACAGCCTGAACGCTTTGTGGTGTAACTGCAATTACCCAGGCTTTAATTCCTCCCGACAATGCTATTTCATCACCTTCCGCAAAATACGTGAGCGCATTGGGTACATTTGCAGAACCATTGCTAAAAGTAATTCCGGTTTTACTGAAACCTATATTTTGATAAGCTGGCCCCATTCCATTATAATACCAGTATGCAGGATAGGTAAGAGCATATACTTTATCATTAAAATTCGTAGTGGTTTCTGTTAATAATACGTCTCCTGTTTCGGCATCATACGCAAGATTTTTGGTAGAGACCGTTGACCCCAGGTCCTTGGCAATGGTTTCTTCCAACACTCCGAAACGTTGAATTACTTTTGTGATAACAGCCGACCGGAAACGTGTTTTTTCATTGGTAAATGATGGAAGACCTATAGGAACTGGAATTGGAGCAGGTATTGGAGGAATAATAAAACCATCAACATTAAAATTAAATGCAGCAGAAGTGGTCTCATTGGTTGATTCTCTCATATCGGAAACAAAGTCAAAAAATACTCCAAGGTCTGTATTGTTGCTAACCGAACCGTTGCTGTATAACACGGTACAACCATTGTTAAGACGGAAGCTATTGTTCAGGTAGGAAGATGATTTATACCGATATTCAATAGATGTAATTGGAGTGGTTTGTCCTTCCTGGTAAACTTCTTGTTTTTTTGGTTTACCATGCATATCATTTAATTCCACCACATAACCCTGACTGGCAGTCATGTAATCTTTCACCTTGAGTTTAAATAATGAGCTTAAACTTAAAGGATTTGTTTTTTCGCGTTTTGTAGTAAGATCAGTGCGCTCTGCTATGGTAGGAAAATCTTTAGCGGTATAAAATTCATTCACAACTTTTACTGTATCATTATGCTTTACGTTGTCCCGTTGAATATTTTTTACCGTAACTCGGCTATATCCTACATTTGGCGAAGGGAAAAAAGATTCTCCAAAAGGTTCTTCCATGTAATGCTCATCATCAGGCGCAAGCAGTTTTTTAAAATCGAAGAAAACCGGCTGTTTCCAGGGATTCTCATCTCCGCCTAATTGAGGTTCATAAGCAGCAATTCCTGACGAAGTACCGTCCTGCATAGTATATGTATACTCCTGGCCATAGCTATATGCCTGTGCCGGATTTTCAGCTATCCCGCTTCCTGTCCATTCATCGCTTATCGCGATTCTTTTTACCCGGCATCCACCTCCCAATTTTCTTTTATTGGGATTGTTTAATCTGAGCCAGGATTGGCCCATGATGGCAGATTTTCCTACATTGTATTTTGAATATAAAGCCTGGTTAGGGCCTGCAATCGCATCGCCAATGTTTTTTGTAAAATCTGAATTAATCAGTGCAACCAACAGATCTTTTCCAAATGAGCCACTGCTCATGGTATTGTCCACATCTACAGAACTCCATACCATTCGGGGCGTGTTTAAACGCCCGAATTGAATAGCTGCCTTTACTATTGGATTAACATCATGACCGGTATTATCATCCTTAAGATTTACACTTCTGAGAGTAACCCATCCTAAATTGCCGGAAACACCCGACGCACCTTTATCAATTTGGGCATATCCTGAAACATATTCTTTTTTACCACCACGAATATCCATTAAAACCCTAAAATATAAATTGTCAATCCCTTCAAGATATTTATTGATATCGGAGATAAGGTTATTATTTATATCTCTTTGAAGTTTAAAAAACATTCTATACCTGTTTTGAGTAAATGAGGCCTCAAAGCTTTTGGAAGTACCTACTGAATTTTCCACCGGAGTTCCAGTATCTGTTGTGATGTCCACTATTTTAAACATTTGTCCTGCCTGCTTGTGCTGAACGTATGCATAATCATCTGATTCATAATCCACTTTAATTCTACCTCCTGAAGGCAAATAGATTTCTGTTAAGCTCCAAGCTTGCGCGTATTGATCGGCAGATGTTTTATCCTGTTCCACATAAGGATATTCAGCGGTAAGTACGCCATTAACCATTACAGGTTTGTAATTGCCCCATCTGTCATATCCTTTTATGTTGTACGGAGGATTGGATACACTATACTTAAACTCATAAGGGCTCAAACGGGCCTTGTTTGATTTTTGATAAGTAAAATATATTCTTTTTAGTGTCAATTTACCATTATCGTTTGCTGTTCTATCATTAATATTGTTGGGCACATTAGGACAAAGAGAATAATCGTATTCAAAATTTACCTCTTTTATAGCAATGGCTGTTGAAGGGCTGGCATTATATTCTCTTTTTATGTAAAGGCTTATCTTCTTTAATAGCTTCATGGGCTTGGAAGCCGAACGCTCACCATTTTTATCAACCACTCCATAACTGTCCTTACGGTCATCAAGTGTAAATACAGCTATGTAATTTTTTGTTTCTACGGTTTTCAGATAGTAAAGGTCTTTCACACCATAGAGATAATTTGCTTTATCATCAGTGGGATCTGATTTCAGTCCTTCGTTATATGTAGCCTGGTTAACACCAACAGGAACACGCCAGTTGTAATCTTCAATTTTTTCATAATTAAACTTGGTATAATTTCCGATGTCGCCATCACTTGGCCCTCTTGTTCTGGCATCATAATTTTCACTGTCCACATAGTCAGGTGAAAGCATTGCCGTAAGCATATAAGAATGAGCATATGCTGGCATAATTGTATTAGAAAAATAATTATCAATACCCAATCCGTTACCGATAGAATTATCCGTGCCAGCAACATAGTTTACAATACCGGTAGTAACATCGAAAGAGCGCCCTCCTGAAGCATCCATTTTTTTTCCAACCGCAAACGTAGTTTCTTCCTGTCTTTTATTGTACGCGGCGATTCCATAAACATAACGGGTTCCGTCATTTTTCAATGTGGTGATTTCGGCAATATGATGGTTGGGAGCGTTATATAAATTGGGTCTTACTTCGAGTCCATAGTTGTTTAGCTCACCTTTGGTAATAATAGTAAGCGGTTGAGTTCTTCTTTCTCTTTTTTTACGGTAATTGTCCGAAGGTATTGGTCCTCCTCCGGTATAATAACGATCGGCAATAGTATTGTATTTTGAAAGCTGATTTAACAAGACACTTTTTGCGCCAGCGCCACCTGCATTGCTATAAAAAGAAGGATCTGCATCTACTGATTTTTCATTCGCTTCTTTAAAATAATATTTTTCATAGAAAGGATCTCCGGTGGATGCCCTATGAGTTAAATGAGCCGCAGCGGGATTACCATTACTCCAGCGTCCTGAAGTTCCATCTACATTATTTACTGTAAAATCCACCCCTACGTGAAACGTATTTCCAAGCCCAACTTCAGCTCCTATGGAATAACCATCACTGGTGGTATTGGTACGTGGATCAAAAACATGTCCCAGATCACTACGGAACGGACGGTAGCTCCCTCCAACTCCTTGTCCTGAAACAGAATAGATATCATAAGTAAAATTTGTAACCGGTAATGCCGGTGTGCTGGGAGTAAAAGAAGAGCTGCTTTTTTCCTCGCGATTAAAATCCAATAGAGCATTGTCGTATTTTGTTCCTTCATCCGCATTCATATACCCATAAGCAGGATTAGAAACAGAATTGGTTGACAGCTTTTGGCTGGAATAAAATCCTCCGATAGTGAAGTTTGGGTGTAAGCCATAACCTTCAAAGCCTAATTTGAAGTTACCGGTAATGGACAAATTTTGCATAGGCAGGCCTGCCTGGGGGGTATAGGTTGGCATTCCAAAATCAAAAGAAGAACTTACGGAGCCCGCACTCGTACTGCCTGTCCCTTCTCTCCCTCCATAATCTAATTTTTTACCTTTTGCGCTTGAAGAAACGGAACCAGATACACCAATGGTTAATGCTTTTAAACCACCTCTCGAATTGAAAGCTGTTCCTAGTGATGCGGTCAGAGAGGTTTCCGTTTTTTGAGTTTTTCCGGCTTTGGCGCTAAAACTAACAGATGGTTGCACTGATAAACCTTCATCACTGCTTGAATTTAGTCCCAAGCTGCCACACAAAGGACTTTTCCCAGCATCGCCTGAACTTAGTGATAAATTCAGAGATTGATCAACCCCAATACCATTGTAATTATTATATTTTACTCCGATGGAGTAGTTTACACCCAATTTTAGTTTGCTCAATCCGAATAATTCTATTCCTGCTCCTGTATTAAAGCCATACGTTTTATTCGGTTTCACATTTAACTCTTTTACAATATTTTCTCCGTTAAAATCATCAGGAATACCTCTCATTCCACGGTTGATAACGCCTGGATTAATGTTCCAACCAAGTCCTACCCAGCTTGCTTCCTGATCCATCGTAATCCCTGAATGATATGCAATATTGATGGGATAGCCATCTACATCCATCAGTGGAATGTTATAATTAAAATCGCCTGAAAAGATATCTACCATATCAGATGTTCCAACAGGTTCAAAACTCTGCACTTCGGGTTGGCTTGGACCTCCAGTAAGTGCATAAGCACAAGTGGGGGCTATGGCTTCAAACAAAATATTGATCGCTAAAAAAGCTGCAATAATTTTACGAACTTTTGTTTTCAATTGTAATTTGTTTTTTTTATTTATCCTCATATCGTTTTTAACTTAGGCAAATTCCGTAACTCCTTTTTTCTAAAAGTAAATTTTATTAGTCCTTTATGGAATGTTCTGTCATAAACAAGAAGTGTTTTTTCTTCCTCCTGCGATTCATTTTTGCTTAATGGAAATCCTAATACGAAAGTACCTGAGGGGGCAATATCATAAGCCCGTTCAAAATGATACAATATGCAAGGTAGTGTATCATTACCATTTACTAATTGAACATCGTTTTGCATATCGAATGAAAAATAGCTGACGCGCTGCTGATACTGTTGTTGTGAAGTAAGCTTATATTTAAGCAGTTCCCCGGCACTTTCATTCAAAGTGATTTTTAAATTATAATACTGCATATCATTTATCTGCTCCATTTTTCTTTTCACAAGCGTATCCGGCAATTCATCTTTTTTCTCCTCCATAAAAACAATATATTCGTACGGCTTATACTGAACCGAAAAGGTTAAATCATCAATTGTCTTTTCTTTTTTAAATCCGTTTTCCATATCCTGTACCCATGCCACATAATCCTGTCCTTCCATTACCGGTGCATTCTTAGCTGCAATAAACCCATTCTCAATTTCAGCACTTTGCAGAATACTTTTTTCTTCTGTTTTTATAGCATTACATGCACATACAAACATTAAAGGCAATAGCCACAATGATAAAATGGTTTTTTTCATTTTATTCTATTCCCTTGTATTTATTATTAATGAACTCAATAACTTCTTTTGTAATATTCCTCGCCTCCTGGGCATACATCAATGAGCCATTGCCGTCATTTCCATGAATGTATGTATAGCCTTGCTGCTCGCCAAAATCTTTTACATATTGATTAAGCTGTGTTAATATTTCCTGGTCGTATTGCTTACTGAGCGCATTATTGTCTTCCTCATAAGTTTGTTTTCTTTGAAAGAATTCCTGGCGCTTGTTCTCAAATTGTTTTATGGTTTCTTCATTTTTTTGTTGGTCTCTCTCTATCTTCCCGCCGAGTACTTTTACTTCCAAAGCAAGACAGTCAAGAAGTTTATCTCTTGCATTAGCTGCCTGTAAGTATTTTTTTTCCATTTCTTTCTTCATTTCAAATCCGCTGTACACTTCAGTTATGAGTATATAACCACTCTTGGGAGAGGTTACATCCTGGTATATGTTCCAGCCTATCACACAGAAAAGAAGCCCTGTAATAATAACGGTAGTTTTGTTTTTTATTCCCATAAAATACCTATTGCACGTAAAATTTTAAAAGCGTTATTTCTCTTTTTTCATTTCTTACTTCCAGTGTATGAAATCCTTCTTCAATATCAAGATCATTCAGGTTTATTTCGTAACGATTATATCCATTCTGTTTAAAATTCAAAGCCGCATTTGCAGTCCCCTCATTTTCAACTTTGGGTTTGATCGCTTCTCTTTTGGAGTTATATATTACACAGGAGATATTTCCGGAGGTATATTTTTCTTCAAATTTGAAAAACACTTTGTTGTTTTCCGCAACATAATATCCGCCATCCAATACTTTTTTTAATACCGCGTACTTGTTTTCTTTCAAAGGTTCTGTTGTTATCACTGAAAATTCCCATGCTTCTGTTTTATTGATAACCACCCCGTTGGCAACTTTTTGAACCTGCCATGCATAATGTTTACCTTCCTGTAATTCTTTTGCATCATAGGGGTATTGCAAACTATGTGTAGTTAAATAATTTCTCATCATTAAAGGTGTATTGATTGTTATCGCTTCTTCGGGGCTTTGATTAGCATTTATGTCAGACACAATCATTCTGTAATATTCTCCCTGCGACAATATATTGAAAGGTTCACTATGGCTCCATGTTAAAAGTGGCGTTTTGGTTTCGATAACATCTTTATCGGTAGGGAACACCAGGTAGAGGTATTGATTGAAATCGGATTCGATTTCATCGCAAAATTGATCTGCCGGTTCTGCATTTTTTGTATAAATAACTTCTATACAAATTTTAAACGCCCCGCTGGGCAAACCATGCGTTGTTTTTATGTAATTCGCCTGGTTGTTAGAAGAATATTCTGCGAGTGCAATTTTTCGGTTGCCATCAAATGGGGCATTTATACCTGATTTTAAATTAAATGGTAAGGATCTAACTGTTAACAGAAGTTCGTTATTGAAATTATATAATTTGGAAATCATTTCCACCTGTTGTGCTGCGGAATTATTCATAATTGACGCAGAGAGCATTGCTTCGGGGCTAATGTTATATGGTAATAGTTGAATGCTTACAACTGATACCTGTGCGCTACCAATAGCAGTCATAAAAAACATCCAAAAAGCAAAAATTATTTTTTTCTTTAGCATTTAAATATGATTTTATTAAAAATTGATATTTGTCACGATATATATATAATTGAATAGTTTTTTACTTTTTTTCTATAGCGGCATTAAGCGCTGCGATTTGTTTTGCTGAAACCTTCGAACTGCCGCCCTTAGATCTGCCAGTGGTATATATAAGGCTCTTGGTTTCTGCATAATATATATCAATCAACCCCGAATAAATTACATGATCAGATAAAAAGCAGTATTTCTTCGGATCAGCGTAAAGAAGATATATTATTTCTGAAATATTTGCTATTTTATACTCGTACTTATATGTCTTTAATATTTTTTCGCTTAGATAAAAAGAGGAATTTTTATCAACAAGCAATATTTTAGTTTTTAAAATATTGGCATTTTTAGAAAGTTCCTGTCCAACAACCGGATTCCATCGAATTGATAAGTTATTGTTGGATTTTAATTTTTTTGAATGAACAACTTCTATATTATCATTTAAGTTTTTTATAACATAACCCAGGCCTTTTGCAGCATTTTCCTTTAACCAAAAGATAAGATCGCAGTCTATTGAGCTGGTTTGATATTCTATATTTGTCATTTTGCTGTTTTTCCCGCCATGAAAAATATAAATAGTTCTTGCAGCATCATCTGATAAAGGGTCAACAACACGAGCATTAGAATTTAATCCATCATTTGTCAATGTATTTAGCGGTGCTAAGAAATAGTTATTTTCATCCTTCAGATAATTATTTACTTCTTCTTTTAAAAGAACTTTAAACCGTGATACTTTCCAGTATTGTTCAACGGCAATTTTTAAGCTGTCATCAAAAACTTTGTTCCCTGTGGGAATTATATAAATAGTGCCATTTATTATATCCTGTATCTCCTTTGAGTCAAAATTAAAATCAATCTCTTGGGAAAACAGGGCTGAATGAAACATTATTAATAATAATGCTGTTTTAAATTTTCTCATAAATGAATGTTTAAATGCCTCTAAAAATTAAGAATTAACCTGGTACTGCAATAATATGGAAATTTATTAATCTGCTCTATTAAAAAGCTGTTATAATAGTCGCCAAGTATTATTTTCTCGGCATCCGCCTCCCAGAATAACCCTTTATACAGCCTTACAGCAGCCTTAACAACAAAGCCGTATTGCATTTGTGCGGCTTTCTTATAGGCCATCTTTCCGCCTATTGTAAAACTATCGTTATTCTTTGTTGTGTACCCAACATCCAGTACTGTTAGATAAGTATCGTTATTCAATGAATCTCTCATTTTGTTCTTGAACCATGAAAGATTTCCACCTGTTTTAAACCCCGATTTAAACTGTAGCTGGTGGGTATACGTAAAGTTTTCGAAATTGATTTTAGCTGAATCCCCGCTAATAATATATTTACTGTATAGGGCATTAAATTGCGCATCTATTTTTTTAGCCTTCGGAAAAAACGACAATATGATTGTAGCCATTTGGTTTTTGTCCTTTACAATCATTGCAGGGGTTTTTAGTGTTCTGAATAGAGGAGCATAATTTAAGCGCAGATTGATTTGCCGGCTTATTTTTACATTTAATGAATTATTAATACTCTGTAAAGTGTTCTTATAGTTGTATAATTTTAAAAGATTGTCTTCTTCACGTCTGTATGTAACAGTATATTTTATTTTTTTGGTAAGCGGCTGCTCTGCTTTTATTTCATAACGTAAATTATCAGATCGTAAAAAACCGACCCCAAAGCTTTTAAAATATGGATCTACCCAACGGTTTGTTAATGTTAGTTTTGTATTTGTTTTTTTTATATTCAGATTAATTCTTGTGAGCAAAGCGTAGGAACGGTAATTTGATAAAATCTCATTCAGAGCCTTTTTAACCTGCTCCATAGTCAGGTCTTCTTCTCTTACGGAGGATTTGCCCAGGATGATATCTATATTCAGTTGCTCAGAAAATTTATATTTTCCATCCAGTTCCATTACCACATTACTTTCCTTTGCGTACACAGAGGATTTATCAACTGTTGGAACCAAATAATTGGTTCTGCCTTTTCCAACCAAAACCCCAATGTATAAATGCGAATCATCCTTTGCGCCTAAGCCTCCTTTTATACTTAAAATTTTTCTCCCAGCATTTAAGTTCCCAAAGTCAAAATAATTGTATAAATTCCTTATGCCTTGTACAGCGCCTTCGATGTTATTTGTGTTATACATCAGATTATTAATAGTAGTGCCATAGGTAAATGCCAGGAAATTATTGTTTTTGGAATACTCAACATTAATTCCTTGTAAGGGAATATTATTAACCAAAAAAGTAGAATATGTTGGATTGCATAATCCTATCTCCAACTTTTTAATATGACTTAAAAATTGCTGAACCTTTGACAAATAAGGATTAGTAAGGGTTGATGGATTGTTTTGTAAATTTTTGATCTGGTCAATTTCTTGTTTTACAGTGTTGATTTCATTGTTAATGCTGTCGTATTTCGTCTGATATTTTTTCAGCTCACTTGAAATAGAATCTTTTTTTTGTAAATAATCATTATTATTTTTTATACTGTCTTTTTTCGGCTGAAATGGATTTTCAGAATTTCCATCGGGCACATTAGAGATTGAACCGAAGCCAGAGGTGTCAATAAGTGAAGCAAGAGAATCTCTTATTTTTTCAGAATCAAAGGAGGAAATGTAATTATTCTTAAGATTTGCATCGTTCTTTAATTGATATTGATATTGATTTAATAAGTTTTCGTTTAAAAAATTCAGATAGGTTATTTTTTGTAATGTTTGTTGTTGTTGTAATTGCAGGGTATTGAGCTGGTCATGTGCCAGTTTATCTTTAAAATCCATTTTTTGATTCAATTGATCTTTATAGCGGTTGGCATCATAGCTAATCCTGAAATAATTATTCAAGCCTATAACATTTTTAATACTTGTATAATAATAAGTAAGTTCTAATGGCAGATTTAATAGTAAAAACGAAATTCTCCCCTCTGTCTTATACCCACCTGAAGGATAATTATTTCCTGCCACAAAAGGTAATACTCCATATTCATATCCTAGTGAAACCATGCCATGTGGCTTTAAGGCATTTAATTGTTTTTTTAAAAAAGCGTTTTTATTGGAAAATCCCGGCAATTTCAGTTTATCACTGTGTTTCTCAACCAGGGAATCCTTCCGGCAAGAGATCGTTTTTTTCAAGGTCAAGGAATCCTGCTTCAAACTAATAGTTGGCTTGAAAGGCTTGTGGTCATTTAAAACAGAAGTGTCAATAATACTATAAGGAACAGATTGTAAAGTATCTTTTAAATGAGCTTTTGTAAAGCTATCATTTCCTGTTTGAGAATAGGAGGCAGTAGAAATAAGTAATAGTAGTGATATATAAGCTAATACTCTCACAGATGTTTATAAGGGAAGTGAAAAATTTGAATTAAACACTAAGCATGAAACAAGTAACCAATAATTAAGTCTATGATTTCTTAGTATGTACCAGTAATTCTGTAATATCTACATCTAAAGCAATAGCAATCTTCTTTAGGAGTTTTAACGTGGGTTGACCTTTATTGTTGCAAATTCTTGTTATTGTGCCTGGGGTCTTGCCCACCATTTTGGCAAGCTGTTTCTGTTCGATATTCTTTTCGGCAAGAATAACACGTATTCTATTTATTTCCTCAATTTCTTTTGCTTTCTTCTTAGTCATTCTGATTTATCAACTTTTTTGTTAAAAGTATTCAATTTTTGGCTTCATGTCAATATTTTCGGGTTCTTCAGCAATTTTAGCAATCTGTTAAATATTATTTTTTAATACTTATATATTATAATTTAATATTTATATTGCATTTTTTAATATATTTGTTCTATAATATTTTTTAAAATTATTTTTAAAATGGCAAATAATAAAAATCTTATCATTAGCCTGATAAAAGACGATTTGATCAATAAAAAACTTTTATTAGGATTAAATTCTTTGGGTTTGGATCCTGATCATTATGGTTTGTTTCTTAGCGAAACCATCTTTGCACTTATTGAATTTAAGGAAAATGCACAGAGCGATCTTATTTACGAACGGGTTTATCTTGCAATGGCAGAAAGGATAAATGAGATAAATTTGAAAAACTCAAAAGATGAATTAGATGTACTTGCAATGGATATTTACAATGAATTAATTCAGGCGAAGGAATTTTTTTAGAAATGATATCTATACCACTCCCGAATAAATTATCTCCTGCGGATCCACTTTTGCTCCTGTGGGATCAGTGAGTGTGAAATGCAAATGAGGGCCGGTACTCTTTCCGGTATTACCCGATAACGCGATAACATCACCCTGTTTTATTTTATCACCTTTTTTAACAAGCGCTTTGGTAAGATGAGCATATCCGGTTTTGTAACCGTTGCCATGTTTTATGATTACCTGGTTACCTCCATTGCCACCGAAAATTACTGCATCTCAACCTCCGGCATAGGACTTTTAATGGGAGTATTTACCGAAACAGCTAAATCAGTCCCGTTTATGAAATTGATTTGACTTTCCTGTTTTAGGATCAGTACGATAACCGAAATTACAGTATCAAACGCTTTTTGAAAACCTGTACAAAAAACTCTTACGGCTCGTATAGAAATCTCTTATAAGGCCTTCGAATTTTTCTCTTAAGGGCTCGTGAAAAAAAGTCCTTAAGGCGTTTGAAAACTTTTTGCCCTTAAGGACAAAATAAATTCAGCCCTTAACAGCTGGAGAAAATTCAGGGCTCTTATAGAAGCTGAGAAAATAAATGTCCTTAGGACTAAAATAAACGTAGCCCTATAAGAGCCTTTTAATTTTTTGTCATTAAGAAGCCTGAAAAAAAAGTGCCCTATAAGGACTGAAATAAAAAATGTCCTATAAGAACTTTTGTGTAGAAAAGCTCCTTAAGGAGCTTTTCTATAAATATTGCTCCTATTAGGAGTTCGTGTAGAAAAAGTGTCTTTAAGGCCACTTTCTGTAGAAAAGCCCTTAAAGAACCATTTTATGTAAGTTCCTTTATAACGAATTGTTTGAAATTGTTTGAAACAAAGTCTTAAGGAGTTTAAAAAAATTGTTGTTGTGAATAAAAATTTTCAGAAGAAAAAAACGGAACTACAATAAAATGTTTTTTATAAATTTTCATTTATGATGATAAAATTTTCAAATACAAACCAGGAAATTACCCTTCCCAAACCATTTTTGTAAAAGTTGTACCCTTTTTCAAAAAAATATTCAGTGTTTTTAAGGGTTTTAGATTTTTTTTGTTCCAAGGCACAAAAGTGGGACGAAGATTTGGCAAAAGATGAATATATCTTTGTCATATTTATTTCAGCAAATCATGAAAGAGAAAACACGAAAAGAAAAACTGCAAGAAGCATTACAGCTTGATAGTTCAGGGCCTGTTTCACAAGAGTTAAATCCCTATGTGAAAGGTGTTCTTTACATCGCTGGAACAATCGCTATTGTGTGGGTTTCTCAATTTGTTTTCTCGGCTTTTGCAGATGCTATTACCGCGTTTAAAAAGTTACGGAAAAGCATCAAGAATGATTGAGGAATAAAATCACTAACCAGGACGCCTGAAAAGCTTAAAAGTAAATACAGGTCTTGAAGGTTGGAGGTGAGCAATTTTAGATAAGCACTGTAAGAGTGAATTAAAAAATTCTTTAAAAAGCATTTTTTTTCATACCCCAAAGCGCTTTCCAGCGTAGCCGCCCTATAAGAACAGAATTTTAAAATGTCTTTAAAGAGCATTTATTTCGGGTACTTAAGAGGCGAAAAACACAAGTTCCGTATAAGAGTAATGTTTGTTATTTCTTTTATGACATGGAAGAAATATGCCCTATGAGGTACTGGGTAAAAAATCTTTAAAGAGATTTTTTCAGATTCCTTAATGGCTGGAAGGAACTTCTATGGCATGGAGTCATTAGAAGATTTTGTAACATCCGTGAAAGAGAGAGTTGAACAAACTTTTTTCAGGAACATTATAATCATGCCAGGCATAACAAGAAATTATGTAAACACAAAAGGGTCAACGCAAAGTTAAATTAACAGGATGGATTTACTCTGTCTGCATGTAAAATTACCGAAAGGTAATAGTAAATGCTATTGCCTGAACACAAGAAAATCAATGAAAGGAAAAACAAAACACCTGAAAGAAAGATAAAGAATTTCAAGGTTGAGAAGCACGTATTAGAAAAATAAATTAAATTAAAATTGAAAATGGAAGGAATTTCATTAATAGAGGGTAAAGCATTACAGGGTATTGTTCATCGTTTAGAAAACATTGAGCGGAACCAGCTTGCTCTTATGAAGCAGCTTCAACAGCTTATGCCCAAGACATCGCAAAGCAATCTCCCTGAATTTATTTCTATCCAGGATGCCTGTGTAAAATACCATACCAGCCACGTTACCATTAACAATAAAATAAAGCTCTTTAAACAATTTAAAAACAGGGCGATTGACAGACTCCGGTCGGGGATATTTTACTTAATTAATGAGGCGGAATTGCAAGAAGCGCTCAGAATAAAGGGCATATACAAAAAAGTTATTAACAGGAATAAAGCTTTTAAAGAAGAAGAAAAAGAAATTCACCCCCATCTCCACCCCAAAAAAGCAAAACCCCTGTAAATACAGGGGTTTTAGATTGTTTTTAGTGGTCGCGAAGGGATTCAAACCCCTAGCCTTCTGATCCGTAGTCAGACGCTCTATTCAGTTGAGCTACGCAACCATTTATTGCTGCAAAGATATGCAAAACATTGATATTGTAAAATGATACTTAAAAATATCAGGAATTATTATTTATATACATTTGCATCAACCAATTAAATCTAACCATTATGAATGTATTGCAAATCGTATTACTTGTATTAGGACTTCTTATACTTTTCCTTTCATTTGTTACTGTACAGCAAGGATTTGTTGCTGTTGTTACCGTTTTTGGTAAATACCGCAGGATCCTGAGACCCGGATTAAATATGAAAATCCCTTTTATTGAGCAGATATACAGGCGCGTATCCATTCAAAATCGTTCGGTGGAATTGGAGTTTCAGGCCATCACCATTGATCAGGCCAATGTTTATTTTAAAGCAATGTTATTATATTCAGTAATTAATACCAATGAAGAAACCATAAAAAACGTAGCTTTTAAATTTGTGGATGAAAAGAACCTGATGCAGGCATTGGTTCGTACCATAGAAGGTTCTATCCGTGGTTTTGTGGCAACTAAAAAACAGGCAGAGGTATTATCACTCCGTAAGGAAATAGTAAATGATGTAAAGGAACAAATTGATCAGGTACTTGAAACATGGGGTTATCACTTACTCGATCTTCAATTGAACGACATTACTTTTGATGAAGAGATCATCAAGTCCATGGCGAAAGTGGTTGCATCCAGTAACCTAAAGGCGGCTGCTGAAAATGAAGGACAGGCTTTGTTGATCACCAAAACAAAAGCTGCTGAAGCAGATGGGAATGCCATTAAAATTGCCGCGGAAGCGGAGCGTATGGCGGCTCAATTGCGCGGACAAGGCGTTGCTTTGTTTCGTGAAGAGGTAGCCAAAGGGATGACCCAGGCTGCAAAAGAAATGGAACAGGCAAATTTAGATACTTCGGTAATTTTATTTTCCATGTGGACCGAAGCCATTAAAAATTTCGCGGAATATGGAAAAGGAAATGTTATTTTCTTGGATGGTTCAAGCGAAAACATGCAACGTACTATGCAGGAAATGATGGCAATGAATAATCTGATGAAAGTGGATAAGGTACCGCCTAAAAATAATCAATAAAAGTTTTATCGCTGTTTATTTTTATCCTGAGGTTCTGAATAAGGTATATTTTTAAGATCCTTTAATGTATTGCTCTCGTTTTTATTGCTTGCTTTTTCCGGGTCTTTGTAAAGTTTATCTTTATAATCTTTTTCATTGGCAGGCATTAAATTTGTTCCGAAATTCCATTTGCCTTTTTTAAATCCAAAACCATCATAAGTAAAATCTCCGCAATAGTATTGAAACTGGCCAACTAATTGCAATTGAGGTGCATCCAGGTGGTCGAAAATTATAGAGTCTTTTTTCTCGTTGTATTTTAATGACATGCTGCAGGTAGCTGAATATTCAAAGATCACCCGCTTAGGATATTTTTTTTGCATACTAAAAATGTCAGCCCCAAAATGAGGGGTACCATTATTATCAAAGGTTAAAACATCAATGATTTTTTTCTGAGAAATTTTATTGCTAGCAGCTCTTCCTAATAGAGTATAATACGTTTTTGTTTTTGTTTTTTTAGGAATGATCTTATAATACCATGCTCCGAACCATTTTTTATTATCTGTAATGGCATTTTCCGGATTTTTAATTTCAGTAGATCTATCGATAAGAGGATATAATTGTACAGTTTCCTTTTTATTTATGAGCACTTTTACCTGTATAAACCCATAATATTCATACGTTCCATCCTCTTTTGGTACATACCAGTTGATGATCCTGAATTTATTGTCAGTAGAGCGTAATACGGCCATGTCTTTTTTTAAAGAATCAAAAGGGTAATCGAAAGAGCTGGTTGTATTGAGGGCCTTTTCAAAAGTGAGAAGTAATTGTTGATTGTGCTTTTGCCTATCTGCATCATTTTTTGAATCGTATAAGTTTTTACAGATAGTTTGTAATGTATCTTGATAGTTATTCATTACTGCACTATTTTCCTGCGCCATTCCGGCAAAAGAGATCAGGATTAATAATAAGTATATGATTTTTTTCATTTCTTCAAAAGTAGGAATTATAAAACGGAATTGAAAGCAAATAGTATGCCTGTGGCTAAGTGAAAGGCAACAAAAAAGCCAACCGTTTAAGGATGGCTTTCTTAAATTATCTAATAAAATCTTTATAAATGCAGGGTTGCTTTTTTAGCTAAAAGTTCCTCTTTGCTTTCGCGCCAGTTTTCGTCATCTACACAGCAGTCAACCGGACAAACGGCAGCACATTGTGGTTCATCATGAAAACCAACACATTCTGTACATTTATCAGATACAATGTAATATAGATCCATTGAAACGGGAGTTTGAGGATTATCAGAATCGGTAGTTATACCGCTTTTAGATGTAAACATGCCTTTTAGTGAAGTTCCATCAGCAAAACGCCATTCATTTCCTCCTTCGTATATTGCATTATTAGGGCATTCCGGTTCACAAGCTCCACAATTAATGCACTCTTCGGTTATTTTAATTGCCATGAGGGTATAATGTTTTTATTAGTTTTGTAAAAAATCGAATGCAAATATACTAAAATGAGCCTATCCAAATTCCAAAAACTGGTAAATAACCGCTTTTTATTCCGTTTCTATTTGCTAAAAAGCTTGCCATTAGCGTTTATTGCGGGTATCCGGGTGAAAGAGCTTACAAAAGAAAGGTCTGTTACAACTGTTAAATACGGCTGGCTGACCCAAAATCCTTTTCGCTCAATGTATTTTGCCTGCCAGGCAATGGCTGCTGAAATGTCGACCGGATTATTACTCATTAATGGTATTTATAAATCAATACCCCCTGTTTCCATGCTGATTATACAAAATAAAGCGGTTTATCATAAAAAAGCTGTGGGGAAAATCGCTTTTGTTTGTTCAGATGGAAAAATTATTTTGGAAGCGATCAATAAAACTAAAAGCACGGGAGAAAGTGTTTTAATAGACACAACAGTAATTGGCAAAGATGAATCAGGAGATACGGTTGCTGAATTCACTTTCACCTGGTCGGTTAAAGTGAAAGCATAGAGTTTTTAACAATTCTTGGCTCACAAATTCAGGCGTTCAACTGTCAAAAAACCATTTTTTCTGCTATATTTGTAAGATAAATTAATAAACCAAATGCAAAAAGTAAGTTTCGATAATAAAGACAGTGTTTTTTTTACTGCACTGAAAGAAAAAGTAGATACCTATTTTAAATCTAACAATATCAGCGAAACAGGAAACTTTAAACTATACCTTAAAACAATAATTCTTCTCTTAACCGCCGTATCCTTATACACTATTTTAGTGTTTTTTACCCCTGCTACCTGGATTTCTCTCATATTATGCTGTTTAATGGGAATTAATTTAGCAGGAATAGGGTTTAATGTAATGCATGACGGGGCACATGGCAGCTTTTCCCGCATATCTTGGGTAAATGATATAATGGCCTATTCACTTAATCTAATGGGGGGTAATTCATTCCTATGGAAAGCCAAACATAATATCAATCACCATTCATTTACTAATATTGAAGGCATGGATGATGATATAGACATCAGGCCATTTATGCGTGTCCACGAGGATCAGAAAAAATACTGGTTTCACCGCTTTCAACATATCTATTGGGCAATTTTATACGGCCTAACTTATTTATTATGGGTATATTTTCAGGATTTCAAAAAATATTTCACAGGTAAGATCGCTGATACTACCTACCGTAAAATGGATCTGAAAGAGCATTTCATTTTTTGGCTTAGTAAGGCATTTTATATAAGTTTATTTATCATTTTGCCGATGTTTATGGTTGGTGTGCTAGAAACCATTGTAGGTTATCTGGTGATCTCACTTGTATGCGGATTTATTATTGCTGTGGTATTTCAATTGGCACATATTGTAGAAGATGCACAGTTTTCCGCACCGGACACAAAAGTGTATAAGATACAGGAAGAATGGGCAGTACATCAAATTCAAACGACTGCTAATTTTGCTACAAAAAATAAGATCGTTTCCTGGTTCACAGGAGGATTAAATTATCAGGTCGAGCATCATTTATTCCCTCGTATCAGCCATATTCATTATCCTAAGATCAGCGAACTGGTTCGTGAGACCTGTGAAAAATTCGGAGTTACCTATCTGGAGTTCCCAACAGTATTAAGCGCTGTGCGTTCACACGTATTGCATTTGAAACAAGTAGGGCATAGTTAATCTGAAAATAATATTTAAAATAAAAAAAGGAATCCGATTGGGTTCCTTTTGAATTTTGACTTGTTTCTTTTGACTTATTTACTTCAATCCAAACTTCTCCATTACCTCAGTGCTAATGCCCGTTGTAGAATATCCACCATCATGATATAAATTTTGCATGGTCACCATGCGGGTAAGGTCAGAGAAAAGAGTGATACAATAATTGGCACAATCTTCAGCAGTTGCATTTCCCAAAGGAGCAATGGCATTGGCAAAATCATAAAAATCACCAAAGCCTTTGATGCTGGTACCTGCTGTTGTTTTAGTAGGGGATTGGGAAACCGTATTGATACGCACTTTTTTAGAAACGCCATAATGATAACCGAAACTGCGTGCAATGGATTCTAACATAGCTTTGATATCCGCCATATCTGTATAAAAAGGGTAAGTGCGTTGCGCTGCCATATAACTAAGTGCAACTACGCTTCCCCACTCATTGATGGCATCCAGTTTTTTTGCAACGGCAAGCATTTTATGGAATGACATAGCAGATACATCAATACCTTTCTGAAAATAATCATAATTGGATTCGGTATACGGTACATTTTTACGAATGTTTACGCTCATCCCAATGGAATGCAATACAAAGTCAATTTTCCCTCCCAATATTTCCTGTGATTTAGTGAACAAGTTGGTCAATTCATCCACATTGGTAGCATCTGCAGGAACGATCTCCGACTTTGTTTTTTCTGCCAGCACTTTTATTTCACCCATTCGCATAGCGATCGGAGCATTGGTCAAAACAAATGTAGCGCCTTCTGCATGAGCTTTTTCAGCTACTTTCCAGGCAATTGAATTCTCATCTAATGCTCCTGTAATGATCCCGCGTTTTTCTTTTAATAAATTGTACCTCATATTTAATTGAATTATAAATTATGAATTATGAATTATGAATGACAAATATAACAATTAGCTTTTAAGTAGTTCTTTGGCATTGCTTATAGCGGCAGAAGTCGGGTTACCGGTACTCAGCATTTTTGCGATTTCCTGTATCCGTTCATCGGATGAAAGTTTGCGGATATTACTGTATGTTTTACCGTTCTTATCTTCTTTGTAAACAAACAGATGTGATTTTCCCTTACTGGCAATTTGCGGCAAATGGGTTATTGTGATTACCTGCATGGCTTTGGAAATATGATTCATAATACTTCCTACTTTATCCGCTACATCTCCGGAAACTCCTGTATCGATCTCATCAAAAATAATGGTAGGCAAAGCTGTTAATTGCGCGATCAGTGATTTGATACTTAACATCAGGCGGGATAGTTCGCCACCGGAAGCTACTTTATTGAGTTCTTTAAAACCGCTTCCTTTATTCGCTGAAAAAAGAAAACTGACTTTATCCATCCCGTTTGCACTGAATGTTTCCAGTTCCGTATGTTCAACTCTTAATTGCGCATTGGGCATGGACAAAGAGGCGAGGAGTGAAGCGATCTCTTTTTCGATCTTTGGAATTACTTTCTTACGATCTGCTGCTATTTTTTTTGCCAAGGCAGTTAACGAAGTATGAAGCGCAGTTAATTCCTTTTTTACTTTTTCTATTTGAGTTTCCAATGAACTGAAATCGAGTAATTTATTGCTCAATTCGTCTTTAATCGCAATTAACTCTTCAATGGTTTTTACCTGGTGCTTTTGTTGCAAACGATAAATGGCATCCAATTTTTGTGTCAGGTCCTCAATACGTTTGGGGTCATACGCGATATCCTGTTCCAGGTTTTCCAGCTCGTTGGCAATGTCTTTTAATTCAATGTAGCTGCTATTTATTCGTATACTCAATTCATTTATTTCAGGTTTGAATTTAGCGAATGTAGCAAGCAATAATTTTATTTCACTTAATGATGAAAGTAAATTTTGTTCATTCCCATTTAAGCTATGAGCTGCTTTTGAAAGATTTGATTTTATTCCTTCTGAATTGTTCAGAGTTTCCAGTTCTTGTTCCATTGCAATTTGTTCAGCAGGTTTTAAACCTGCATCTTCCAGTTCATTGAACTGGAACTGAAAATAATCCAGGTCTTTTTTTGCTTGCGCTTCGCGTTCTGTTAATTCATGCAATTGTTTTTCAAGTGTTTTGTAATTTTTATACCCCGACTGGTATTCTTCCAAAAGTTCAGGATGCTTTGCAAATGCATCCACTACTGAAAGCTGAAACTCACTTCCATTAAGTGTTAATGTTTGATGTTGTGAATGAATATCGATCAGGAAATCGCCAAGCTCTTTTAATTGAGCAAGTGTAACAGGAGTATCATTGATGAAAGCGCGGGATTTACCTTCAGTTCCGATACCTATCGGGATTATTTCCCTGCGGATGGTGGTCGTTACTTCATAATCCAATTCATTGACTTTAAAAAAATCTTTTAAAGCATACCCCTTAATGTTAAAGGACGCTTCTACAATACATTTTTTTGTTTTGTCC
>JBQTHQ010000162.1:0-4905 GCA_052389695.1 Bacteroidota bacterium
GCTTTCGCTAAGCAACTCACATTAGAGCAATTCAAAAAATTATATACCGTATTCCTGTTTTGCTGCACCGACAAAGGAGAATTACACGAAGAACATATCAATAAGCTTATTGCGCTTATTCATTCAATTAACAACGAAGAAACAAAAAAAGAATAACAATGGAAGTACGAGCGACACTCACAGTAAAGGCAGATACAGAAGCCAAAGGGCAGGAAAAGATTAACGCAGCAGCAAAGATCATTAATTCATTACCGCATAATGATCTGATCTATTTAGCTGATCTGGCTGTTAAGAACCAAAATTTTGTTCAGAAAGCAAAACCTTTTGTACACCTGCTATAATACCTTACAATGCAAACACCAACATCCACACCTGTAATTATCAGCCAAAGCAATAAAAAATCTGCTTTGGATTACCTCATTCTTTCAGGTGTAGCTGTTGGGGGATTATGGTATGCAAGAAAATTGTACAGGGATCACAGGGCGGAACAGGAAGCAAAGAAAATCGGGCAATCACAGGAAACCACTTCTGCATCTGCGATTACACAGGCATTGGAATTTTCTTGGTTAAAGATCATTACCGGAACAAATGCAAAACAGATCATGGATGCGATCATTGAAGCTTTTAATGCCGGGAAAAAGTACAGCGATATTGCAGAGAGTTATAAAAAATTATCGCATGGTAAAGTTTTGGATCAGGACTTAAAGAGTCAGTTATCTCCGAAACAATACAACACTTTTTTAAGTGTGGTCAGGATACTTTCAAAACGTCCTGTGATTGTCAAAGGTGATTCCATTGTTCTTTCTTCCCAAGCAACAATACGAAAAACGCCCTACATCAATGGTACAGCACGATTTTATGACCGCAGGGGAAACTCCATAGAACTTGTGGAGAAGCCCGGAATGTGGCTTGGCATTGCCACAGGCAAACAATTTCTTTCCATTTCAAGGGACACGCTGTTAGCAGATTCTCAGTCCACCCCTACTCTATTTCTTGAAATGCAGGTAGTAGGAAAGGATTTGAAAATATATACCGTTTGGGTTGCTGCCAGTCAGATAAAAGTAATGAACGGTATAAAGCCCTCCACTTTTAATGAACGCTATACGATGAATCTAAATGAATATAGCAAAGCAGAGGCAATCAACAAACCATTTTTGGAAGGAGTAAGCTAATGGCAAAAGTAGATAGCGCAATACCATATATCAAAAAATCAGAAGGGGGATTAAGTCGTGCTGTTACAGATACAGCAAGTAAAAATCCTGCCCCTTGGCCATACAATGGTAAAACCGGATGGCACACCAATAAAGGCATCACATACACAACGTTTGTAGGGCTTGCGCCAAAGTTGGGCTATGCTATTACTGCTGATAATTTTTTTGTTATGCCGGATGGTATTTGGTTCAAGATTTACAAGCATGGTTATTGGGACCCGATGCAGGGAGATAAAATAAACTCACAGGCAATGGCAAATGCAATGGCTGATTACGCTTGGGCTTTTGGAGTTGGAGGAGCAGAAAAACGGATTAAACGATGGCTGCTGACCACCTATAACATCAAAGCAAATACAATGAATGAAGTGGCTGCTGCTATCAATACATTAACTGCGAAAGATGATGAAGATGTGTTTTTAAAATTCATTATACACCGAAAGGCTGCATTTACAGCACTCAATCAACCTGCCAATGAAAAAGGATGGTTAGCCCGGATGGAAGACTTAAAGAATGAAGGACTAAAGCTTGTTTCCAAAGTAACCAAAACGGTTTCTGAAAATAAAGGAGCAGTTGGAGCAACGCTTTTTTTTTTGGCTCTCACAGCAGTAGGTTATGTGTACAGAAATGAAATAAAAAAAGTAGTACTAACAAAATTAAAATTTTAAACTATGGCAACAATACAAATTACCCCGGTTGGTTCAGAAACCCCGGTAAATGTTCTTAAACAGGATTTTTTAGGTGCATTGGAAACCTGCGATTCAGTAAATGATGTTATTGAGATCAAAGGGAAACCTTACATTTTAAGTTCAGTGATACTTGGTGAGAGCATCCCCTCCTACCCTCTGACATTATTTGTTGATGCAGTGAACGGTAATAATGAAACAGCGGAAAGAGGTTCATTTACTAAAAGGTATCAAACCGGACAAGCAGCAAAAACAGCAGCTTTAAGCGGAGATAAAATAGTATTTCTTCCGGGTAATCAGGGAAATGCAGGAAATATGTTTAAACCCAATGTACATATCCATGTGGAAGAAGGGGCAACATTCACAGATATTACCTTTAATGATGCTGCATTTGTGGGTACACCCTGCAAAAATTTTGTTACAGGTTTTTTAAGGTGTTTAACAGGTGGTAGGTTATTTGACCTGACTAACTCCCTGACGGAATTTTACATAGATGGCGATGAATTTATTGGCTTCAGCAGTCAACCCATGCGTGCAAGCTTAATTAAGTATTTAAAAGTGCGTTTTAGGAAATTAGATTGCCGTAACTACCGCTGTATAAGGATTAATAATACTGAATGTGATATTGAAATTGGTGAATTGGATGGTACACAAATGACTATACCTTCTTACAATGTTGAAGTGGAAGGAATGTCAACAAAAGATCATCGTATTAAAATTAAAGTTCATAAATCCATTTCCGACGGTGCATTACTGGTTTATGAGGATAACGTGAACTTTACAGGGAAAGTAATTTATGAAGGTGATATTATCCACACCCATCAGAACCCGACAGGTTCCCTTTCTAATTGCATTAATGTGATCTATGGCGGGAAACTGGAATTAAAAAACTGTCATATTAAAACCAATACTACCGCAGTTTGGCAGATGGATAATTTAGGTAATGGCTGTAAAGGATCCATTAAACTTGATGGTTGTGTTATTGATACCACCGCAGGTATTAACCCGGCTATAAAAACATCAGGAGTGGCCAGAATTGTATTTGTAAAAAACTGTGTTTTAAAATCAAAATCGACACGTGGAACGATAGAATTAGGAGTGAACAATGCTTATGGAGATCAGCTCAATGGCAACCTTGAAATACATAATACCAAGGTAATTAATTATGATAATGATGCTCTGCAAAACGTAATGAATATAGGTGGTGGAGTTCCGGCTTTAAACAATGTCGTTTTTGAGAACGGTCATGCAGCAGGAAAATCAATTGGTGCAGCAGCTCCGCAAAATATTAAAACATTCTCAGGTATCTGCGGGAATTGTGCTTTAGATGGAACTATTACTGTACTGGCAGGCAATTTTATATTTGACCCCAACCTTGTTGGAAACTTTGATATTAACTAATCTAAAATTTAAACTATGACAACTCTAAAAATTACCGTGCAAAATGCACCAACTGAAACTTTTAACTGCGATGAATTAATAGTTGCAAAGATCACCAACGGTCAATTACAAAATCGTAATGATGTATTGGATTATTCAGTTTTTAATGAAGAAGAAAAGCAGAAAATTGAAGATGCTTTTAACATAATCCAAAGCAAATTAACGCCAATAGTGCCGGAATAAAATAATGGAACACCTTACACTTAGCAATATTTTATTGCTGTTCTGCGGTATTACTATTAAATTTCTGTATGCCGTAAAAAAGCAGCAAAGACAGGGCAAACCATTTTTAATTGGATTTTTTTTGAAAGACAATTTGATTGAAATTGCCCTGACACTTGTTGCAGGATTCGCCTCACTTATTATGTCGGATGATATGATAAAACTACTTGGGGTACAGGCTGCGGATGGCTCACCGTTTTATAGCGCACACGCCTTTATCAGCGGTATTGCTCCTCTGTTTGTTATTGGTAAAATAATGAAACTTGTTAAAATAAATATCCATGAATAAGCGGGATTTTATTTACATATCTCTTATACTAATTTGCTTTTTTTTTCTGTGGAATGGCTGCGAAAAAAGTGATTCATTTGAAAAGATGATTGTTGTAAAGGAAGATTCTTTGCAACATACACGCAATGCAATGAAGCAGCAAATTACTACTACTGCCCTACTCTATGGCAAGATCAATGATTTTAAAAAATTGCGATCTTCCGATAGTTCGACAATTACAAAACTTCAAAAATTGGTAAATAAATTAACCATATCAGCAACTTATTTAAAAACCGTAACTGACAATAATATTACTTCCGTTACCGGAACTATTGTAGCACGTGATACCATTAAAAAAGATTCGCTCATTTATATATACCCGGAATATTCAACCAATTATTCCAACCGCTACGAACGCTTTAATGCCAAAGCAAACAAAGATAGTTTTAACATTCAGTACAAAGTATTCAATGAATTTGAGTTGGTACAAAAATGGAAAAGAAACGGAATTTTCAAACGTAAAACTCCTATTGCGGAAATCACAAACCTGAATCCCCATACTGAAACATTGGAGTATAAAACATTTACCATTCAGGAAAACAAATCAAATCGTTTGCGTGATGTATTGATGAGTGTTGCTGTTAGTGCCATTGTAACACAGGCATTTAATACGTTTCAACTTAAAATCCCAATCCGCATCAAATGAAAAGCGAAAAACACTATACGCTTATCAAAGGGGATGCACTTGCAGAAGTAAGAAAATTAAAAACTGCAAGTGTGGATTGTGTCATTACCTCTCCCCCCTACTGGCAGCTTCGGGATTATGGATTTTCGGGACAATGGGGCTTAGAAAGCAGGTTTGAGGATTACCTGAATAAGCTGTACGCATTAATGGATGAAATAAAACGTGTTTTAAAGCCACAGGGAACGGTTTGGATTAATTTGGGAGATACGTATGGTACAACTTCGGGAACAATGGGTACAGGAAGGAAACAGCCTAAATTTTCTGATTCGGCAAGCCCAGTTATTGATTTTAAACAAAGTAAACCAAAAGCTTTTTCAAAATCATTGTTATTGATAC
>JBQTHQ010000163.1:0-2841 GCA_052389695.1 Bacteroidota bacterium
ACAAATAACAACAGTAATAACAATCAATCAAATACTGTTAATGTTTCGGATGTGCAGCTTGCAGATGGACAATCAATAGTATTGGAACAAAATGTTCCTAATCCTTTCGCGGAGCAAACTACTATCAGTTATTTTTTACCGGATAATACCGGTAAAGCGCAACTGTTATTTTACAATAGCAATGGTAAGCTTATACAGTCGGTTGACCTGACTCAAAAAGGACAAGGTCAGTTGAATGTATTTGCGAATGATCTTTCAAATGGTGTTTATACTTATACGCTTGTTGTGGATGGTAAGATTATTGAAAGCAAAAAAATGTTGAAGCAATAATTACGCACGTGCGTAATTATTGGTGAATCCCGCTTTTCGCGGGAATAAAACAATATGAAGTACGAATAAATAAAAAACTCCCGGACAATTTATGTTCGGGAGTTTTTTATAAAAGATCAATTATACCAATTGTAATTAATAAATAGCCCAAAATAGTCCGGGGATATTTTGAATTTTAGAATGTTTATGCCGATAGAGTAGCTGTTATAGGCTAATTTTCGCGAAGCGAATATTGGACTGTTACAGATATCGTATCGGTATTATTTATTCGGATTAAAAAAGATCCTCCGGAGAGGGGAAGAAGAGGAACGATCATTGAAAACACCCAGGTTTGCATTTTTAATATCTTCAATAGAAAAGAAAGCGGTAGGATTATGCTGACGAATAAGTTTTGATACAGTTAATACATTCTTACGTTTAATGATGGTGAAAATAATTTTTACCGGCCCAACAGCGCCTTGCCCATTCACCACGGTTATTCCATGATTGCTATGCTTTAATGCATCCAGAAGTGCGTCACAATTTTGATTGGTAATGATTCGTATTACCTGTAAACCCAATGCAAGCCGCTCTTCAATAAATAAACCCACGTAAGTGCCTGTTGCAAATCCTCCTGCCCATGCTAAATAGCAGGCAACATTATTCAAATTCTTCATTACCTCTGCCACTACAATGATCCAGATCAGCACTTCAAAAAATCCCAAAACCGGAACAATGGTACGAAAGCCTTTTGCAATAAAAACATGGCGTAATGTGCCCAGACTTACGTCACATACACGGGAGAAAAATATAATGGCGGGCAATATGATCCAGCTGTAATAATCAAAATCGTTAAAAACTGAATAGAGCATAATAAATTAATTCCGGTATAAATCTACGGACAAAAGAAATCCTCCGATTTTAAGCGGAGGATCTTTTAATAACAATAGTATGTTAACGAATTATTTATTGAACAATTACCATTTTATTTGTTCTGCGCCTGTTTTCAACGGTTAAACTGTAATAGTACATCCCTGCTTTTAAGTTTTTTCTGTCAAATTGTACAGTATGTTTCCCTTCGGGCATAACTTCATCAACCAGGGTTTCAGTCAACCGTCCGCACACGTCCCAAACCTGAAGATTTACGGTTGCCCTCTTAGATAATGTAAATTCAATCGTAGTGGTCTGGCTCAAAGGATTTGGATAATTGCTTAGTTGTAGGTCGTTTTTAATTGCTTTCAGGTCTTTAATCGTAACAATATCATTTACACTTGTAATATTTGTAGTATAGATACCATTGGCATGAGTTCCTACTACTACTAATCCGTCAGATATACGTGTGTCAATCATATCACATACAACATTGCCGATAATGTTAGTGCCCTGTTGTACCCAAATGGTATTTACCCCATTCAAGGTATCAGTGGCATAAAGTCCGGTGCTTGTAGCGGCTAAATAAACTTTACCGTCAGCCACAGGTAAGATACTGATCCAGCGAATAGAAGGACCATTGCCTGTGCCGTTTGCGTTTTGTTCAAGATTGCCGGCTGCTTTGCTCCAGGAAGTTCCACCATCAGTCGAATAAAAAATACTGTAAACGTTGTAACTGGAAAACACAGCGATTAGTTTATTTCCATCGGTAGGATCAGTTGCAATACAGCTCATATATGTATTAGGAAATATAGCTGAGGTAGCAGTGGAAGTAATATCAACAGGTGTTGGCGTGCCAACATTGGCATTATCTATACGATATATTTTTTTCTTATCCGTTCCATAATAAACGCGGTTAGCAGGTGTTTTACAAACAGCAAGTGATGTAATCCTGGAACCGGCTAATGGCACTGAATCTGCAAATTGAGTCCAGTTGGTACTGATGGAATCCCAGGTATTATTTAATGGAATGCCTGACAAATCATTGTTTCTCCATAAATATTTTCCACCCGCCAGATACATGATATTATTATTATTCGGATCGAGTGTAAACGGATTGATAAATAAATAACCTTTTCCTCCAATAGGGTCAATACGTGTAAATGCTGTTTTATTACCGTTTGCATCCACAATAGCTTTTTGTATTTCCCCTAACTGTACTGAAAAATAATAAGCCTTTTGACTGTCGGCAACAGCACAATATGAACCATCCCCACCATGGATATGCAACCAGTTAGCCGTAGGGTTATTGTTGTTATTGTACCAGGTTCCATTGTCCTGAGTTCCCCCCAATATAATATCACTGGTTGTTGCATGGTCAACTGCTACAGTATAAAGCATAGTTGTTAAATAACCATTATTTAAAGGAGTCCAGGCAACGGTCGACGCGGTATTGTCATTTGTTCTGAATACACCGCCATCATTAGCACTCAACATTTTGTTAGGATCAGATGGGTAAAAAATGATATCATGCTGATCAGGATGATGATTTAAATAAGAACGTAATCCGGGAAGAGTTCCTCCGATCTCAAAGCCTCCTATTTGTTTCGTATTTAGAGAATCCTGAAAACCTGTTGTGGAATAATAGACGTTTGTTCCGCC
>JBQTHQ010000164.1:0-20505 GCA_052389695.1 Bacteroidota bacterium
ATAAAACGACATAAAGAAAATTGCTACGATACCAAAGAGAATGACTATTTTACGCGGCATTGAGATCAGAAAATAAATTCATGAGCGGAAGTTAATAAAACATCAGAAAAATTTATTTCAGAGTTCCTGTAAAAATAAAGGAAAATAAGTTTGCCTTTATAATACAATACGTATATCGATTCTATTCTATGATCAAATTCCTGCTAAATGTTTCTTCTGCACTGCTGTATTTTACAAGATAAATGCCTTTACTAAGCCGGGAGAGATCAACATCCTGCTTTAAAGTATTCACTGCGCAGCGATATACTTCCCTTCCCACAGCATCAATAATAAAAATAGTTCCGGGTGAATTTTTAATTAATTCAAAAGTAAATAATCCTTTATTGGGATTTGGAAATATTTTGAATCCTGTATTAGTATTTTGTTCTTCTACAACTGTAGATAGCCCAACTGTAAATTGCACAGAATCCAGATCATAGCTACCTCCACAGCAGAAGAGTCCGGCCACATAAGTGCCGGCAGGTAGATTATTGGGGCCTGTAATGGATCCACTCATCGTATTGATATTACTGGAATGTGTATATATTGGAGCAGAACCAAAATTACCATATTGATCGCGGGAGGTCCAGTTATTTAAAGTATAAATATGAAATTTATCATACGTGTTCCCGGTGCTGTTGCTGTAAGAAAAATTAGTTGTTTCACCGACCGCATAATTAAGTTTTGAAGCATTTAAAACGGGGGTTTTATCTGTTAAAAAATTTGTTGAGTCAAATTCAATCGTATGACTAAACATTAAATTATCTGTTGCTCCAATCGACTTTAATGTAAAATTTTTATTTATCCAATCTATATCCATTGTACTGAAATTAGGATTCACATTCAAATAATTATTCACTCTGTTACTGTTTGTTTCAGCCGGGGAATAAGTATTATTAATAGCGCTGGCAGTAATATCATAGATAGGATATACGCCATTTGCACGATAAGCTGAAATTTCTGTGTAATGCACATCTCCGCTTAACATCACTACATTATTTGCCTGATGTTTTTTAATCATCGCCATTATTCTTTGCTGCTGAAAAGGAAAATTTGCCCAGGTTTCAAAACCATTATATTCAACTCCATAAGGAATACTGGATGCAATGATCCTAAGGTCAGCCGGTTTTTTCAACTCATTATCAAGCCATAGCCATTGATCATTCCCTAAGATTGTTTTATTAAAATCGTTGGTGGAATTCCAGGGACAGTAACTATGTTTTCCACAACCTGCAGTATTTGCCTTTCTGTTGTCAAGAAAATAACGCGTATCAAGCATAATGATTTGAACTTTATTTCCTGTCGGGCCATACATATAAGATGTATAAATACCGGGCTGGCTCCTTCTTGGCGAAGCAGCCGGCTCTTCCATCCAGTTTAAGAATGCTGTTTGTGACATTGTCTTTAAAGAATAATCCTTGTCTTCATCATTGTAGCCATAATCATGATCATCCCAGGTAGCAAGCAGATTAGTTGCGGCTCTTATGTGATGATACTCCGGTTGCATCCATATCATATTTTCCCAGGAATTTTGAACATCAGCTGGGATATAGGAGTCCGTGTAAATATTATCTCCGAGGTAAATAAAAAGATCAGGATTTTTTGTAATGGCTGTTAATAATGTAGGCTGGGCATAGCCTTGATAAGAGCAGGATCCAAATGCTAATTTGGTTAAAATAGTAGGCACAACAGGTTTTGCTTTAATTTCGAAAGAAAAACGCCCTTCTTCTGCACCTGTATTACTTATTAAAAGAGCCATGTAAAGATCTATCGAACTAAAAGGGTTAAAAGCAATTCTTTTAGAAGTGACTGCCGCTGTACCGGCACCTACTTGTTTTTGTAAAACAGGAACGGCCCCAACATTAAGAACGCCTGCTGTAAAATCTGAAGCTTTAAATATTTGAATGGAAGAATTTTCAAAAGTGTTCGCGACTTTGAAAACCAGGGAATCTCCTGATCTATAAACTATCATTCTGGATTTAATAGTAAGCGCTTTTATCTCAAAAGCTATTGTTGATGCTTTTATGCTATAACCATCACAACACAACAAATGTGCTTCATACATGCCGCTTGCCAAACCAGTAGTGCTTAATGCCAAATTACCACTTGGAGGAGTTACATAATCCCAAGTTTGGGAAGCAGGAGTACCGGGAGTCTCACCTTGTTTGTACACACCGATCCAGTCAGTAGTACCGCTTGCTCCTGTATAAGTAAATACCATATTTTCTCCTTGTACATATATAGATTTGTTAGGAGATATACTTTGTGAATATAAAGTAAAAGCTGAAATGGTAAGCCAACCTAAAAACAATAGCTTTTTCATTGTGAGGGATTTTTAGTTTTTTTATGTTTTGCCTCAATGTATTACTTTATACGAAACAAAACAAACTAAATTTGACAAACAATGGTGTCTAGAAAGATGGATTTTTATTATCAGGAATTATTTTCAAGGAGGCGCTTTAACACGACTTGTGCGGCAAACAGACGGTTTTCAGCTTGATCCAATACCAGGGAATTGCTTCCATCCAAAATTTCATCACTCAATTCCACATTTCTTCGAACAGGCAGGCAATGCATTACTTTTGCATTATTCGTGATCTGCAATTTTTTATTGGTAAGCATCCAGCTATGATCAGTACAATGAATCTTACCGTAATCTGTATAGGCTGACCAGTTTTTTACATAAATAAAATCTGCATCTTTTAATGCTTCGTCCTGGTTGGTTGTAATTTTTGCACCTTGGGTAAAATTTAAGTTCAGTTCATAATTTTGCGGATGCGCAATTGTAAAATCAACATCGGCTTTACACATCCATTCGCTAAAAGAATTAGCTACCGCTTGTGGTAGTGGCTTTATGTGTGGTGCCCAAGTGAGTACAACTTTCGGTTTTGTTTTTGATCTTGTATATTCTCTAATAGTAATCGTATCTGCAAGACTTTGTAACGGATGAAGTGTTGCACTTTCCAAACTAACAACAGGAATATTACAATATTTCATGAAATTTTTTAATACGTGCTCACTGTAATCTTCTTCTTTATTTTTTAATAAAGGGAAACAACGTATTCCGATCACATCACAATATTTCCCCATAACGGCAGCAGCATCTTTTACATGTTCCACAGTTGTTCCATTCATTACAGCGCCATCTTCCATTTCCAATGCCCAACCTTCCTTATCTATATTCATAACCATTACCGTCATACCTAAATTAATGGCAGCTTTTTGAGTACTAAGGCGGGTACGTAAACTGGGGTTCATAAAAATAAGCCCCAATGTCTTATTTTTTCCGAGCTGAGAAAAGGCATAGGGATCTTTTTTCAGTTTTATTGCTTCCTGAACCAGGTCATCAATATTATTTACATCGTTTACGCTTGTGAAAAATTTCATACTTTTTATGTAAGTCGAATATATACGTTAGCTTTTTAATAATTGTTTTGATAATACATTTTTAAATGCACTCAAAAATGAATCGATCTCCTGCTTTGTAATATTCAATGCAGGTAGTATACGCAATGTATTTTTATCAGAAGAGGACCCCGTAAACATTTTATGTTCATTCAATAATTCATTACGAATACCGGCACAGGGCATATCCAACTCAATGCCCACCATTAATCCCAAGCCACGAACCTCTTTCACTCCATCAATGCTTTTTACTTTCTCCATCAAATAATTTCCCATTTGTAATGCATTCTCAACCAGGTTTTCTTTTTTGATCACATCCAGAACTGCTATTGCAGCAACACATGCAAGGTAATTTCCACCGAAAGTAGTACCTAACATACTGTGTTTCGGTTTTATATCAGGATTAATTAAAACACCTCCAACCGGAAAACCATTGCCCATACCTTTCGCAGTGGTAATAATATCCGGTTTTATATTTGAATATTGATGTGCAAAAAATTTCCCTGAACGCCCGTAACCGGATTGTACTTCATCCAGAATAAACAATGCCTGATGTTTTTCACAAAGTGATTTTATTTTTTGCAAAAATTTATTGGTTGGCACTTGCACCCCTCCTACTCCTTGCATCCCCTCAATAATTACAGCACAAACATCAGCGTTCATTGCTTTTTCCAAAGCGGCTTCATCATTAAATGGCAGAAACTGAATGTTCTCCGTAACATTTATAGGCGCTATGATCTTAGCGTCATCTGTAGCTGCAACCGCCAGGGAAGTACGCCCGTGAAATGATTTGCTAAAGGCAATAATTTTTTTCTTCCCGTTATGGAACGATGCCAGCTTCAATGCATTTTCATTGGCCTCTGCTCCGCTATTACATAAGAACAATTGATAATCCTTATATCCGGAAAGTGTGCCTAACTTTTCCGCCAGTTCTTCCTGTAATTTTATTTTTACAGAATTGGAATAAAAACCAATCGCATTTAATTGTTCGGTCAGTTTTTGAACATAATATGGATGCGTATGTCCAATAGAGATTACCGCATGGCCTCCATACAGATCAAGGTATTTAGTGCCATTTTTGTCCCAGATGTATGAGCCCTGTGCTTTTACCGGCTCAATGTCAAATAAAGGATAAACATCAAATAGTTTCATTTTATGAGTTGTAAGTTATGAGTTATAAATTTTAAGGTGAAAAGATATCATACCCGAATTTCAGTATCATACAAGTTACGATAAATAAAAACAGGGTTCTTATAAAAGCGCTTCCTTTTTTGATCGCTACTTTAGCGCCCAGGAAAGAACCAACCATATTGAACAAAGCAATAGGAATAGCGATCTCATAAGCTATCTGGCCGGTATAGATAAAATAAGACAAGGCCGAAATATTTGTTGCACAATTCACCAGTTTGGCTGAAACCGATGAAGTAAGAAAGTTAAAACCAAATACACTAATGAATATCACAATTAAAAAACTACCTGTGCCCGGACCAAAAAAACCATCATAAAAACCCAGTACTGCACCTGCAAGCAAAGAATAAACAACTGTTTTAAAAGCATTTAATTTAGGCGCATGGTTCAAGCCGAAATCTTTTCTGAGAAAAGTATAGATAGCAACCGCTATCAGTAAGCACAATACAATGACCTTAATATCTTCTTTATTGATACTGCTTACCACCCGCGCTCCCAAAAAAGAAAAAACAAGGGCTGTAACAATTGCAGGTAAAATTGATTTCCATGGAATGTCAACCAGCTTAATATAACGCAACGTAGCGATAGAAGTACCTGAAAAAGCTGCAAATTTATTTGTACCCATTAAAGTAGGAATTGGCATGTTTGAAAATAAAATGAGTAATGCAGGCATCTGGATCAATCCGCCACCACCAACGATAGAATCAATAAAGCCGGCTAAAAAAGCAAATGCAAATATTAAAACATAAGTCATTACATCCATTGTGTGGCTGTTTAAAAATAGGCTGCTTTTAATTTTAATCCTGCCGTTTCTTCCAATCCAAACATCAGGTTCATATTCTGAACCGCCTGTCCGGATGCACCCTTCAAAAGATTATCAATGATACTTGTAATCAATAATTTATTTTTATGTTTTTCAATGTATAACAAACATTTATTTGTATTCACCACTTGTTTCAGGTCAATATTAGATTTACTGATATGCACAAATGGATGGTTTGCGTAATAATTTTCATATATTTTTTGCACTTCTTCTAAACCCAGATCACATTGGGTATACAAGCTTGCAATGATGCCGCGCGTAAAGGCGCCACGATAAGGAATGAAATTCAATTCACTTTTGAAATCTTTCTGCAATGACTGTAAACTTTGCCCGATCTCCGCTAAATGCTGATGTTCAAATGCTTTATAAATGCTTAAATTATTTTGTCGCCATGTGAAATGCGAAGTAGCGCTTAATGATTGCCCGGCACCAGTTGAACCTGTTGTGGCTGAAATATGCACATCATTTTTTAATACTGATTTACCAGCAAGCGGTAACAATGCTAATTGTATACACGTTGCAAAACAACCCGGGTTAGCGATATTTTTAGCTGATTTAATCTGATCATGATTTAATTCGGGAAGGCCGTAAATAAATTGACGATCGTTAATTGAGGATTGTTGATTTAACCTGAAATCCTGACTGAGATCAATGATCATAATTTTTTCATTGATATTATTTTCGGTCAGGAATTTTTTTGCTTCACCATGCCCAACGCATAAAAATAACACATCAATTACATCTGATAATTCAGCAGCGAATTTTAATTTGGTATCACCGATCAGATCCGTATGTACTTCATTTATATTTTTACCGGCATTGCTTTTACTATGAACAAAAACAATATCGGCATTGGGATGATTGACAAGAATACGCAGCAATTCTCCACCTGTATACCCTGCTCCACCAGCAATTCCTATTTTTATTTTCTTCATTTTAAGTTGTAAGTTATAAGTATTAAGTTTTAAGTTATCTGTAAAAGCAAGTGCCGGATACTTACCTGCACTTATAACTTATTACTTACAACTTATTACTTTTTACCTGATTCACCTGATGGTAAATGGCAGTTTGATTACCAAATATTTTTGCAAAACCTTTAACATCATCAGCGGTCCAGGTATTATTCATTTCACCATAACTACCGAATTTAGCCGACATCAGATCAAATTCCGATTCAATACCTGTCATTTGTGCACGATATGGTTGAAGCGTTACAAACACTTTCCCTGTTACATTTTTTTGTGTGTCCTCTAAAAAAGTTTCGATATTACGCATGATAGGATCCAGAAATTGTCCTTCATGCAGCCAGTTTCCGTACCATGCTGATAGCTGTTCCTTCCAATATAATTGCCATTTGGTAAGTGTATGTTTCTCCAACAGGTGGTGTGATTTAATAATGATCAATGGCCCGGCAGCTTCAAAACCAACACGTCCTTTTATTCCAATAATTGTATCGCCTACGTGAATATCGCGGCCAATCGCGTAAGGAGAAGCGATCGCATTTAATTTTTGAATGGCATTTGCAGGGTTTTTAAATACTTCATCATTGATGCCTGTTAATTCGCCTTTTGAAAAAGTCAGGGATATATTTTCCGATTTATGTTTTGTTAATTGTGTTGGAAATGCATCTTCCGGCAGATAATCTTTTGAAGTGAGTGTTTCTTTTCCTCCCACTGATGTCCCCCATATTCCTTTATTAATGGAATATTTTGCTTTCTCAAAATTCATGCGAATACCATGCTGTTTCAAAAATTCAATTTCCGCTTCACGTGAAAGTTTCATATCGCGTATCGGTGTAAGAATTTGAATTTCGGGAACCAGAATATTAAAGATCATATCAAAACGCACCTGATCATTACCGGCACCGGTACTACCATGGGCAACATAAGCAGCATTGATCAACTTTGCATAATTGCCAATTGCCATTGCCTGTGAAATCCGCTCCGCACTAACTGAAAGCGGGTAGGTATTGTTCTTTAATATATTTCCATAGATCAGGTATCGAACAACGGTTTTATAAAATTTATCCGTTTCATCAATGCATTTGAATGATTTAACACCCAATGTATTTGCGTGCTGTTCGATCCTGGCAACCTCCTCATTATCAAAACCGCCTGTATTTACAAGTACTGCATGCACTTCCAGATTTTTGATCTTAGAAAGATAAATTGCACAATAGGTAGTATCCAGCCCGCCACTAAATGCCAATACTACTTTTTTATTTTCCATGTTTTAAGAATTTAAAATTTGACACCATTTTTTCGGACATGATCTTTTCCGCCTTTAACAAGATGAATTGTTTGATACGCATCCAACGTTCATATAACTTTGAATTTTTTTTAAAATCCATTTTGTTGCCATTGGATTTATTATTCTTTTTATCTTCCGGATCATACAGCATGGCTGTACACATACAATTTTTACGGTCTTTGCTGGTTAGGATATCAAAATTCACACAACTCCTGCAACCTTTCCAGAATTCATCATCCTGTGTAAGTTCGGAATAAGTAACCGGCTCATAGCCTAGATCTGAATTGATCTTCATTACTGCCAAACCGGTTGTCAATCCAAATATTTTGGCTTCGGGATATTTGGTCCTGGAAAGTTCAAATACTTTCTTTTTGATCTCTCGCGCCAATCCGCTTTTCCTGAAATCTGGGGATACAATTAAACCTGAGTTGGCCACATATTTACCATGTTCCCAGGTTTCAATATAACAAAAGCCGGCCCATTCATCTTGTTCAGATAAAGCAATGACAGCCTTGCCCTCCAGCATTTTTTGCGTAATGTAATCAGGAGTACGTTTGGCAATTCCTGTTCCACGGGCTTTTGCAGATGACTCCATTTCATCGCAGATAATCTGGGCATATTTTTGATGTTGCTCTGTTGCAACAATTATTTTAAAGTTCATTGATAAAAATTTAAAAAATAAAACGAAATGAGGGAGCTTAAATGCAAAGCTCAAAATAATTTTAAATACGGTTTTGGGAAAATGACCTCCTACGTAAGGGGTCGGTTCATATGTGACGCATTAGCGTCTCGGGAAAAACGGAACTCTGGTTGTAACGGGGATCGCTACAACTGAGGGTGTAAACAAAACAGCGATCATGCTGAACATCTTGCCAGCTGCTGAAAGGAAGTTGAAGGACAACTTTGCTTTTTTCATTTCTTTAATTTTAAAAAATTAAACTTTAGTAAATATTTTTTCATTTTTATGATATACAAATATGAAGAATATATTTATTAAAACAAAGATTTTTATCAACAATTTACCAGCGTTTTCCACATAGAGGTCAATCCCAAAAGAACTGCTAAAACATACGTAATTATATACGGGAACGTTTTTCACGGATCTCTACCTGGCGTTTAATACTTTCTTCCAGCGAAATGAAAGTCTCCGTGCGCTGAATGCCTTTGATAGGCTGAATGTATTCGTTCAATACTTCGCGCAGATGCTGTGTATCCTTACAAACAATTTTAGCAAACATGCTATAAATACCGGTTGTATAATGCAGCTCTACAATTTCCGGTATCTTCTTTAACCGTATAACCGCATCATGATATTCAGAACCTTTATCCAGATAAATTCCCAGGAAAGCGCAAATATCATAACCTGCTTTAGCAGAATTGATCTCCACATGTGAACCGAGCACCACGCCTGTTTCGGTTAATTTTTTCATTCTCACATGTATCGTACCTGCAGATACAACCAGCTCTTTTGCGATCTCTGTATACGGAATGGCAGCATCTTTCATTAACATGGAAAGAATCTGCTTATCCAGTTTATCGATTTGAAAATTTTGGGCCATGTTTTTTAATTTATTTTATCACAAATGTAATAAAATTATATTTATTTTAAATTTTTGATAATAATTAAACCATTTTATTATGTTTTTAAAAATGTATTGTTTTTCGATTTAATTTTGTCCCATCAAATTAATCTTAATAAAAAAGAACCCGCCTATGCTAAAGCTTCGGCGGATAAAACAAAAAAAATGGAAACAACAGTATCAAAAAAATCAGAAACGTTAGATGCAACGTTAAAAAAGATCAGCCGGCCTGAATTGAAAGACATTCTTCAGGTACAGCAAGGCATCATCAGGGCAACGCATGAGTTCATGTACAAAAAAAATGTAGTACAGCTAATGCCTTTAATGTTATCTGCTATCACAGACCCTTTGAACCATAGTGTAGTGGATGCATCGATCAGTTATGCGGATCAGAAATGGAGTTTGACCAAATCCATGATCTTTCACAAACAGCTTGCTTTAATGAACCCCTCGCTGGATTCAATTTATATAGTATCGCCAAACGTACGTCTGGAACTGGCCGACCGTGCAGATACCGGCAGGCATTTGTTTGAATTCACACAGGTGGATTTTGAATTCAAAGGAAAAACTAAAGAATTCATTATGGATTTTATGGAAGAACTGATCGCATTTGTTTTTGTTCAGCTGAACACACAAATTCCTTACACCATAATAAAACTACGTGGCGAACTACTTCCTGTTTTCAGTAAATTAAAAACGTACCGGACAGAGGAGCTGGAAGCAAAATATGGTGAATATTATGAATTAAAAAAATCCAAAGAAAGTACGGAACCATTCTGGTTATTGAACCATAAACGTGAATTTTATGACAAGGAGGATATTACAAAAAGAGGAACCTTTTTCAACTATGATATCATCTGGCCCGAAGGTTTTGGAGAAGGACTATCAGGAGCTGAGCGGGAACATGAATACGAACAGATCTTAAAACGAATGGATGAAACCGGAACAGATAAACAGGTTTTCAAGGATTATCTTTCTGTTGCTAAAGAAGGTAAACTTGTTTCCAGTGCAGGGGCAGGATTTGGTGTAGAGCGAATGACACGTTATGTATGCCGTTTAAAAGATGTGGACGAAGTGACAGTGTTTTCCAGAAAGCCGTTTAGCACATTGGCGTTTTAAAAAAGTGGTTTGCAAAACCATAGATGTTTCGCTTCGCTCAACATGACAATGTTAGACATTGTTAGATCTGCCTAAAGAGGTAGCGTTGGGTGAAGTGGAATATTCAATAAAATAAAGGTAAGAAAAAATACAATAATAACTTAGCTGGAAGCAGGGGTTTTTAATTTTAGTATATTGATTTATTGTATCACTATTTTTTCATTTAAAACATTCTTGTTTTCATCAATCATCTGCAAAAAATAAATGCCTTCTTTCATTTCTTCTTTATCCATAATTAATTGTTTACCCGTAAAATTTATTATTTTAACCTCTTTACCAAGCATATCTATTACTTTAATTATTATATTTTTTTGTTCTTCATTAAATGTAATAACTGTTTGCGATGTAAAAGGGTTGGGACTTATCTTGAATGAGTCATTGAAAACTGTGTGCTTATCTATTCCTGTAGACATATTAGCTATCTTTCGTATTTGGTTGTTACGGTAATCTGCAACATACAAAATTCCGCTTGCGTCCATTACTAATGAACAAGGCCAGTTGAAACGGGCAGCAGTACCAATTCCATCAACATAACCAACTGTAGTAGATCCGGCCATTGTAGTTACCTCTCCGGTAGAAATAACAATCTTTCGTATTTCGCCATCATTATCACTCACATATAAATTTCCTATTCCATCATATTCTATTCCATATGGGTATCTAAAACGTGCAGCTGAACCAGTTCCATCAGCCGATCCGGATATTCCAGCACTACCAGCCAAGGTCGTAACTTCAGTTGTTGCAATGACGATCTTTCGTATTTGATGATTGTATTGATCTGCAACATATAGATTACCATTTCCATCACATGCCATATCAGTTGGATAGTTAAAACTTGCCATTGTACCTATCCCATTAGCAGAGCCAATTACTCCAACAGTACCCGCTACTGTATTAACCTCGCATGCAGCAATATCAATTTCTCTTATTAGTTGATTATTCATATCTGCCACATATAGATAGCTACCTCCATCATATACTATTCCTTCCGGGCCCCAAAAACGTGCTGCGGGTCCCATTCCATCAGCAGAACCTGATGTAGTAGTGCCCGCAAAAGTAGTGACTACAGCGGTGGCAATAACTATCTTTCTTATGGTGTGATTAGGTCCATCAACCACATATAAATTGCCACTTGCATCACATGCTACATCGGTTGGATATCGGAACCGCGCTGCTGCACCTACTCCATCAGCGGAGCCGGATACTCCGGCTTTACCAGCTAAGGTGGTAACTACACCTGTGGAAATAACAATCTTTCGTATCGTAAAATTATAAAAATCAGCAACGTATAAATTACCTGTTCCATCTGTTGCAATTCCGATTGGATGATCAAAACTTGCCGATGCACCTATTCCATCAGCAAAGCCTGGGGTAGTAGAACCAGCTAAGCTGGTAACCATTTGTGCATTGACAAAACCAACAAAGCACACAAACGCAATTGATAATATAAGATTGGGAATCTTCATAAGACTAGTTTAGTTTAGTTTATAAATGAACTATTACCCTGTGTTGTATTTCGAGCGAAGTCGAAAAGTGCGAAAAAAGGCTAAGATACTTATTTACATAGAAAATTATAATCCCAATACAATCTCATTCGGATCTTTACCACCAAATAACATTTTGGTAGGATTCTCCAGCATCTCTTTTACTTTCACCAGGAAACCAACTGATTCACGTCCGTCAATGATCCGATGATCATAGGATAATGCAACATACATCATGGGGCGTATTACGACTTGTCCGTTTACCGCAACAGGACGCTCCACTACATTGTGCATTCCTAAAATAGCGCTTTGCGGAGGGTTGATAATCGGTGTGCTCATCATGGAACCAAATACACCGCCATTGGTGATTGTAAATGTTCCACCACTCATGTCTTCCAGTGTAATTTTATTTTCACGTGCTTTTACAGCAAGATTTTTTATTTCAGTTTCAATTTGTGCAAGACTCATTTGTTCCGCGTTGCGCACTACAGGAACTACTAATCCTTTAGGTGCACTCACTGCAATACCGATGTCTGCATATTTATGATAAACGATCTCTTCACCATTGATCATTGCATTTACGGCCGGATACAAGTTCAATGCTTCGGTAACTGCTTTTGTAAAGAAACTCATAAACCCAAGATTAGCACCATGCACTTCTTTGAACTTATCTTTATATTTTGCACGCAATGCGTAAATAGCACTCATGTCCACTTCATTAAAAGTAGTAAGCATGGCAGTTTCATTTTTAACAGCAACCAAACGTTGCGCTAATTTTTTACGCAATGCCGACATCTTTTGACTTTCTTTATCTCTTGTTTCACCCCAACCTCCGGTTGATGATGCATCAAAACCACCGGCCAATGCAATCAACACATCGCCTTTGGTGATACGTCCGGCTTTCCCTGTTCCATTCAATTTACCTGCAGGAATTTTATTTTCATCCATTATTTTTTTTGCAGCAGGTGATGGAGTACCGTTCGCGTAAGATGTTTCAGATTTAAGATTTAAAGTTTCAGATTTTGCTGCAACTTTTGTTTCCCTTTTTTCTACCGCTGCTTCTACCTTTTGACTTTTGACTTTTGGCTTTTGGCTTTCTCCTTTTACACTCGTATCTATTGAAAAAATAACTTGTCCTACTTTTACCGTATCGCCTTCTTTTGCTAATAGCTTAACAGTGCCTGAGTCTTCCGCATTAACGGTCAAGGTAGCTTTATCAGAATCTATTTCGGCTACTTCTTCATCTTTCTCCACATATTCACCTTCTTTTTTTAACCAGCGTGCGATCACCACTTCTGTGATGGATTCACCCGGGCTGGGAACTTTCATTTCTAGTATCATAGTCTTGAGTCGTTAGTCTTGAGTCGTTAGTAGATAGTTGAACTTATACTTAGTATTTTTAGTTAAATAACTTTACTAAATACTAATTACTATGGGCTATAGATTTTTTGATGTTTTTTTGTAATCCGTATATCATTTTCTGAATCTCTTCTGTAAGTAAAATTAAGTCATTTAAATCTGCTTCTTTCAAATAATTCAATCTGTTTGCAACAATTAATTGTGTTTCTAATTCACATGTTGAACCCAATGCTATTCCTAAAAAATTATTGAACTCTTTATTAGAATTTCGTCCTGCACCTTCGGCAATATTTGACACAATAGACACTGCACACCTGTTTATTTGGCTTATCAAACTAAATTTTTCTTTATCAGGAAATTTATCTGTACACTTATAAACTTCAACAACTAAATCTAAAGCTTTTTGCCAAACTTTCAAATTCTTAAATTGATTCATTTTTTAGTATTAAGTTGTTAGTCTTGAGTAACTAGTTAAGGTACATTTTACTAAAGACTAATTACTCTGGACTAAAGACTTAGAAAAAACCTTATTTACAATACTTTCCTGCTGCTGTGCATGCAATTTACCATAACCTGTAGCAGGGCTGGCACTTTCATTTCTACCAACATATTTTAAATTCACTTCACGGAAATTTCTTAACATGTGTGCCCAGGCGCCCATATTTTCAGATTCTTCCTGCACCCATAAATATTCTTTTGCATTTGTATATTTTGCAAGCACTGTTTTCAATTGATTAATTGGCAAAGGATATAACTGTTCTACACGCACAATGGCTACCTCTTCATTTCCATCTTTTTCTTTGGCTTCAATTAAATCATAATAAACTTTACCGGAACAAAATGCGATCTTCTTTACCGTCTTCACATTGGCGCTTGCATCATCGATCACCTCTTGAAAAGCTCCTGAAGTAAAATCTTTAACGGAAGATACACATGTTGGATAGCGCAATAATTTTTTAGGAGTAAAACAGATCAGTGGTTTACGAAAATCGCGATTTAATTGTCGGCGTAAAGCATGAAACTGATTTGCAGGGGTTGAACAATTCACAATTTGCATATTATTTTCAGCACATTGTTGCAGGAAACGTTCCATACGTGCACTGGAATGTTCAGGCCCCATGCCTTCGTAACCATGCGGCAATAATAAAACCAAACCATTCATTCTTCTCCATTTGTATTCCGATGAAGAAATAAACTGGTCAATAATTATTTGCGCGCCATTAAAAAAATCACCAAACTGAGCTTCCCATATGGTTAATGTATTTGGTGAAGCCATGGAGTAACCGAATTCAAAACCCAGTACACCATATTCAGAAAGCAGGGAATTGTAAATTGATAATTTTCCTTTTGCACCTAAATTACTAAGAGGAGTATATTCTTCTTCTGAATCTTCAAACTTAATTATTGCGTGGCGATGAGAGAAGGTGCCACGTTCAACATCTTGTCCGGTGAAACGCACATTGTGTCCCTCATTCATCAATGTTGCATACGCCATCAATTCACCCATGGCCCAATCATAATTATCGTTGGTGATCATGGATATACGATCTTCAAATAATTTTTGTGTTTTGTTAAAAAACTTTTTATCCTTTGGAAGCTCCGCTGTTTTTTTCGCGATCTCTAAAAACAATTTTTTATCAATTGATGTATCAGGAGATCTTTCAAATGCTTTGGGATCCGCCATTTTTAATCCATTCCACTGCCCTTCCAGGAAAGAAGTAATTTTGGCTTTCTCAGTTTGTTTGGCCTCATCCAGTTTTTCCTGGAGCATGTCCTTGAAACTTTTTTCCATTTCCTTAGCTAAATCAGCGCTGATATCGCCCTGAGAAAGTAATTTTTTAGTGTATATCTCTCTTGGATTCGGATGTGATGCAATAGCTTTGTATAATAATGGTTGGGTGAAACGAGGTTCATCGCCTTCATTGTGTCCGTATTTACGATAACACAATACATCAATAAATACATCCCGGTGAAATTTCTGACGGAATTCCATTGCTAATTGCGAAACAAATACAACAGCTTCCACATCATCACCATTTACGTGAAATACAGGCGCCAACACTACTTTAGCAACATCCGTACAATAGGTACTTGAACGTGCATCATGGTAATTAGTAGTAAACCCGATCTGATTATTGATCACAATATGGATAGTTCCTCCGGTTTTAAAACCATCCAACTGGCTCATTTGTATTACTTCATATACAATGCCTTGTCCGGCCAATGCAGCATCACCATGGATCAGAATGGGACAGGCCTTTTTAATATCTCCTTTATGTATATTATCAATTTTCGCCCGCACTATACCTTCCACTACCGGATCAACTGCTTCCAGGTGGGATGGATTAGGGGTTAAACTTAAGTGAAGAGGTTTACCATTATTACTAAGCTGATCACTGGAATACCCCATGTGATATTTTACATCTCCGTCAAACAATGAATCTTCTGATAAACGGCCTTCAAATTCTGTAAAAATATCTTTGTATGTTTTGTTTAAAATATTTGCCAGCACACTTAAGCGGCCGCGATGTGCCATGCCGATCACAAAATCCTCAATGCCCATGTCGGCACCTTTCTCACAAACTGCATCCAAGGCAGGAATAGTGGTTTCGGCGCCTTCTAATGAAAAACGTTTTTGGCCGACAAACTTGGTATGCAGGAAGCTTTCAAATACAACGGCCTGATTTAATTTGTTAAGGATCACTTTTTTTTCATCCAATGAAAAATCAGGGGTATTTTTGCTGCCTTCCATTTTTTTCTGCAACCATTCAATGATCTCAGGAGTACGGATGTACATGTATTCTGCACCTATCGATTGGCAGTACGTTTGTTCCAGATGAGCAATTATGTCTTTCAGTGTAGCGGGACCGATACCGATCTGGGTTCCGGCATGAAATACTGTTTCCAGGTCGGATTGGGAAAGTCCAAAATTTTCAATAGCAAGTGTTGGGGAATATTTTCTTCGTTCACGAACAGGATTGGTTTGGGTAAATAAATGACCACGTGTACGGTATCCATTGATGAGGTTGATCACATCAAACTCTTTTTTCACGTTTTGAGGAATCTCTCCACTATCTTCATAATTTGCACGGGCAAATTCAAAACCTTCAAAAAATTTCTGCCAACCGTAATCTACCGAACTATTATCTTTTAGGTATTGCTGAAAAAGTTCTTCAACTGAAGAAGCATCTGCATTACCCAAATAGGAAAATTTATCCATGATTTCTTTTTCTCTGATTTAATGGAGACAAATTTAGGACTTATTTGCGAAAATAGTCATTAATACAGCTTATTTATGGCAAATTTACCTTGCTTTATTTGATCCGTCCGTTGTTTTACGCAGATATAGTTATATATTTGAAAACTATGAAAAAGCTATTAATATTCGGATTTATCTTAATGAATACACTCGCCAGTGAAGGACAAACTCTGTGTAAAAGAACAAGCGTGTATTTTGATCTAAACAAATCAGATTTAAAAAAGGAAGCGTTAAATGAAATTGATCAACGGCTTAGTTCCGTTGTAGCAGATAGCTTTTTAGTAGAATTATATGGTTATTCTGATAGCCTGTCGTCAAATGAATATAATTTACAACTTTCTCAGAATAGAATTGCCTCTGTCAAAAATTACATTCTTTCAAAAAACAGATCAGGTTATAAATTTATTGAAAAAAATCTGGGTGAAACAACAGATTCGAGTACTTCGAAAGATCTCGCTCTAAATAGGCGAGTCGATATTTTTGTATTCGTTTTAAAAAACAATATGTTAGTATTGGGTAGTTCAAAGGAAAGCGTTGAATTACCTTTGGATTATTTTGAGCCTTGCGGAATTTGTAATTCCCTGCCGGAAATTAAGGCGTATTATACCACTGTTCAAGCACAAAAAGCTTCTATCGAATTTAAGACATCTACAGGTGAGGAGCTGGTTACAGCAGGAACTTTTGATTTTGATTTTAAACCTTGTAAATTGTCAAAAAAGGCCATAGATACAATATCACTTAATATAAATTCCCAATACATTGACCCGGAAATGACAGTTTGGGAACCTGATACAATAAATGGAGTAATTTATTGGAAAGTCTCTGATATTAAGCCTGTATTTGATCTGATAAATAAAAGATATATAATTAGGAGTAATAAAAAATTCATTAATTTGGATAAACGAAGGTGGAGATGCCCTCCTAATCATTCTAAGATAATTTTTCCAAAAGAATTTAACAGTTTAAAATCTTTTTTAGTTACTTCTGAAAAAGTAAAAAGTAATGAAACAAAAAATGATACTTTATTTATTCCAAAAATAGATACCTCTTATTCAATTGTAAGTATTGGTAAAATCAATGAAACTTATTATTATTTAAATAATAAATTGGAAAATTGATACATGTCAAAATCTGTCTATTCGTTTGACCACTCAAAATGTTCAGGTATAAAACCTTGATCGACTTCCAACAATAACAGAAAAAAACCTTTAAAAACACCCCACTCATTGTAACATTTGGTGCAACCTTATTTTTTAAAAAGATGTCTTTATATAGAATGGGCTTAAAATTCAATTACTTAACTTAAAAAAATTAAAAGTCATGCGCAAATTATTTCTTTTAATCTCCTTTGTTTGCTTTTTACAAGTAAGAAGTAACGGACAACAATCCACCACTGTCCGGATAAACAAAACAGACATTATTTCCTACAAGGATATAAAACCTCTTCTTGCTGCTGCTGATCCTGGTAAAGATTATACTTCCTATCGTATACACAGTTTTAATTTAAGCGGTACCGGCACAGAGGGAGATAACTCCATATCATTCATAGAAAATTCCAGCTGCGGAAAATTTACTGAAAAACAACGCTCCCTGATTGAAAAATACAATAAAAAAGGAATGGTATTTACCCTTGAAGAAATTACTATCATTAAACTTGGAGAACCGGGCACACCTTATAATCCACAAGAGCAAATTGCTATCTCTACTCCTAACGTTTCATTTACAATTAAAGAATAATATTATATGAAATTTTTATCATTAAACATGCAAACGCATTTAATACCTTCAAAATGAAAAAGTACATACTCATTCTGCAGTTTCTTTTTATCTGCTTAGTTTCATTTTCTCAAGTCACAAATACCTGTGTAGTTAACAATGCGGGGTTTGAATCTGGCACTGTTACAGGATGGACCTGCAAATCGGGTGGCTATGGTGTAAGTCCTCCTTGTCCAAGCGGTGGATGTTTCAGATATGGAACAACGTATACCGGTGGTATAATACCCGGAGCAATGAATTCAGTGGTTACAGGGGCTAATAACCGCCATACCATTATGTCTACAGCGGGCGGAAATGATCCGAATGCAACTACTCCTGCTGTTCCAGTAGTTGCTCCTGGAGGAGGTACTTATTCATTCAGGTTGGGAAATAACAATACAGGAACTATAAATACCAATCAGGCGCTGGCTGAAGCAATCCGCTTAACTTTTGCCGTTACCAATCAAAATGCATCTTTTACATATCGATATGCATTCTTTGTGGAAGATGGGAGCCATGCATTTGCTGAACAACCTAGCTTTGAAGTGGTTGTACTTGATCAAAATGATGCTCTTATTCCCTGTGGACGGTATTTTGTAGTGGCGGGAAACTATCCAAGCTGTGTAAATAGCGCCGGTTTCGTAAATGGAGCTAATGGATTTGTTTACAAACCCTGGACCGATGTAGGATTGGATCTTACAGGATATATCGGACAAAATGTTTCAATAGAATTCAGGACTACGGATTGTTTACCAATAGGAGGTAGTTCTAGCACAAGCTGCATGAACAATTCCTGTACACTTACAAATGCTAATGGTAGTTGCACATATACATCGCCCAACCCGCCTTGTACACCTACCGGTGGCGGATGTGGTGGCGCCCCTGGCACTCACAGTGCTTATGCTTATGTAGATGCTTATTGCGCTCCTTTAAATGTAGTAGCTCCTGTTTTCTGTGCAGGTGCAAGTAGTATCCAGATATGTGCTCCTATCGGATATCAATCTTATTCCTGGCCTTCCGGTCAACCGGGCCTTACAGGGTCTCCAACCACCCGATGTGTTACAATAAACAACCCGGTTGCGGGTAATACATATACTGTTAATATGGTCTCGGCAACAGGATGTCCTACCAGTACCACTGTAACTTTAAAAGGTTTCGATTTTACTCTTAGAGATACAACCGTTTGTACTACTGCTCCTCCTTTTCCGATTGATCTGGTCCCCTCGGTTGCCGGTACCTATAATTATAGTTGGTCTCCTTCAGCAGGATTAAGTTGCACAACATGCCAGGATCCTACTTATACACCCGGTGCCACAAGCACAACCTATACTGTTACTATGACGGATCCGACTCTCGGCTGCTCTAAAACAAAAACCGTTACTATGACCATAAGCTGCGGACCAACAATAACAGCTACTGGTGGAGTCATTTGCGCCGGTTCATGCTTTAATGTTACCACTACAACTTCAGGCGGAACTATTCCTTATACATATTCCTGGAGCCCGGCAACCGGACTTAGCGCTACTAATACTGCAAGTGTTTCTGCTTGTCCAACTACTACTACTACTTATACCGTTACTGTCAGAGATGCAACTGCTAAAAGCGCCACTGCTGTTGCTGTTGTAACTGTCAATCCAATTCCTATAGTATCCGTTCCTCCTGCAACTATTTGTAATGGTAAATCTACAACTTTAACTGCTACGGGTGCCACTACTTATACCTGGAGCCCTACTACCGGTTTAAGTTCGGGTACAGGTGCTACCGTTACTGCAACTCCTACTACAACTTCTACCTATACTGTATGCGGTACAACCAATGGTTGTTCTTCCTGTACAACAGTTGTTGTTACTGTAAATCCTAACCCTACTGTTTCTGTCCCTCCTGCTACCATGTGCCAGGGACAAACCAGAACGCTTACTGCTTCAGGTTCTACTACTTATACGTGGAGCCCAGCTACCGGATTGAGTTCCACTACCGGTGCTTCTGTTACTACAACTACCACCGTTACTACTACCTATACAGTCATAGGCTCACATCCAAGTGGTTGTACTTCAAGCGGCACAGTTACAGTTACTGTTAATCCTCCTTGCGGGCCAAGTGTGAATGCTACAGGTTATACTGTTTGTAATGGTGTTTGCGGTATTGTTACTTCTACTGCTACAGGTGGTACTCCGCCTTATAATTATTCCTGGAATACTTCTGCTA
>JBQTHQ010000165.1:0-20372 GCA_052389695.1 Bacteroidota bacterium
GGGACTCGGAACACGAATAAGTTTAAAGTTTCAGGGTTTAAAGTTTAAAGTTCCGTATAATCAAACTTTAAACATTTGGAGTATTAAACTTACCTTCTAAAGTTTCAAAGAACTACAATTTAAAAATGCTTACGAATCACTTTAAACATTGAACTTCAGACTTTAAACTTTATCCCCCAATCATTTTTTTGATCTCATTCAACTTCATCAAGGCTTCTACCGGTGTTAAGATATTGATATCCGTTTTCTGGAGTTCATCTTTTATATTCTCCAAAACAGGGTCATTTAGCTGAAAAAAACTTAACTGCAAATCATTAGTTGGTTGTTGGTTGTTGGTTGTTGGTTGCCAACCTTCTTGATTCTTGATTCTTGATTCTTGATTCTTTTGAGGTTCCGCACTTCCAACTCCTGTGTTTTTACCTTCCCTCTGTCCTTCCAATTGTACAAGTATTTGATTCGCTCTGTCCAATACTTTCTTAGGCATACCTGCCATCTTCGCTACATGGATACCAAAACTATGCTCGCTTCCACCGGGAACCAATTTACGCATGAACAATACTTTATTGCCTACTTCCTTTACCGATACATTATAATTTTTAATGCGATGCATCGTATTGGTCATTTCATTTAATTCATGATAATGCGTAGCAAACAAAGTTTTTGCTTTCACAGAAGGGTGTTCGTGAATATATTCTGCAATGGCCCATGCAATGGAAATGCCATCATACGTACTTGTCCCGCGGCCTATCTCATCCAGCAAAATTAAACTGCGATTGGAAAGATTATTTAAGATGTTTGCTGTTTCATTCATCTCCACCATAAACGTGGATTCACCGGATGAAATGTTATCAGATGCACCCACACGCGTAAATATTTTATCCACCAATCCCAGGTTGGCATGTTTTGCAGGAACAAAACTCCCCATTTGTGCCATCAGCACGATCAATGCGGTTTGTCGTAATAATGCTGATTTACCACTCATATTCGGGCCGGTGATGATAATGATCTGCTGTTGTTCATTATCTAAATATACATCGTTGGCAATGTACTCTTCCCCGATCGGCAATAACCTTTCGATCACCGGATGACGGCCATCTTTTATATCCAAAATATCATTCTCAAAAACATGCGGACGTACATAATTATTTTTTTGAGCGATAGTGGCAAAAGAAATCAAACAATCCAAACGGGCAACCAATGAAGCATTCAACTGTATTACCGGAATATAGTCCATTAAGGAGATCACCAGATCGGTGAATAATTTCACTTCCAGCGCCAGGATCTTTTCTTCCGCTCCCAATATTTTTTCTTCGTATTCCTTTAATTCAGGAGTGATGTAACGTTCCGCATTCGTAAGGGTTTGTTTACGCATCCAATCACCAGGCACTTTATCTTTATGCGTATTAGTAACTTCAAGATAATATCCAAACACATTATTAAATGCCACTTTAAGGGAAGAAATTCCGGTACGTTCACTCTCCCGTTGTTGGATCTGTAACAAATAATCTTTCCCGGAATAAGAAATTTTACGCAAATCATCCAATTCAGAGTTTACTCCTTCAGCAATTACATTTCCTTTAGCAACCAAATAAGGCGGATCGGCAGTTACTTCCTTTTCAACTCGTTCCACTACACTTTTACAAGGATTTAATTGTTCCGCAATCTTTTGTAGGGATTTATTTTTTGAATTTTCACAGGCAATTTTGATCGGTTCAATAGCACTCAGTGCGCGCTTTAACTGAACTACCTCCTTGGGTGAAATTCGTGCTGTTGCAACTTTGGAAATAATCCGTTCCAAATCACCGATCAATTTTAATTGTTCGATGATATGATCATTTGTTTGGGGTTGCGACAAAAAATAATCCACCACATCCAGACGTTCCTCAATTGGAGCTTTATCCTTTAAGGGCAATGCCAACCATCGTTTCAGCATACGTGAACCCATTGGTGAAACAGTTTGGTCAATAATATCGATCAGTGTTTTGGCATTATCGTTGTGTGAACCAAACAGCTCCAAATTACGGATCGTGAACCGATCCAGCCATACATATTTTTCTTCTTCAATACGTGAAAGTGTACTAATGTGCTTTACTTTATCATGAGCAGTATCTGCAAGATAATGCAAGGCTGCTCCGGCAGCAATAATACCATGCTCAAGACTTTCAACGCCAAAACCTTTTAATGATCTTGTTCCAAAATGTTTTAATAAAAGATCATTCCCAAACTCCGGAGTAAATGCCCAATCATCCAATCCATAGATGTAAAATTTATCGCCGAAGGTCTCAACAAATAATTTTTTCTTATTTTTTTGAAATAATACTTCGCTGGGCCGGAAGCTTTGTAGTAATTTATCAATGTATTCAAGATCTCCTTCCGCAACTAAAAATTCACCTGTGGAAACATCTAAAAAAGAAACACCTGAAATTTTATCACCAAGGTATACACTCGCCAGAAAATTATTCGCTTTATGATCAAGCACTTTATCATTGTATGAAACACCCGGAGTAACCAGCTCGGTAACACCACGTTTTACAATGGTCTTTGTCATCTTAGGATCTTCCAGCTGATCGCAAATAGCAACACGCTGGCCCGCACGCACTAATTTAGGCAAATACGTATCCAATGAATGATGAGGAAAACCTGCCAGCTCAATATACGAAGCGGCGCCATTAGCACGTTTTGTAAGCACTATACCCAATATATTGGCTGCTTTTACGGCATCAGAGCCAAAGGTTTCATAAAAATCCCCTACACGAAACAGCAACAATGCATCCGGGTATTTCCCTTTTATCGTATTATACTGCTTCATCAAAGGTGTTTCCACTTCCGATGTAGCGCTTTTTATCATACTTCTATTCTTCATTGCCATCACGGTAAAAATACAAAAGCTATTTACACCTCCTATGCAAAGTTTTTAACAGGATCGGGCAATTATCCATAAATTTGTTATGCTTCTTGATTAAACCAATTAAATGAGTATTTTATCTCGCTTACTCAATATTTTATTTAATACTAATTTGGCAACAGTATAATTGCTATAAATGTGTAAACAATTAAACGTTACTGATTTACAATTAAGAATAAAAAGCGCTTTAAGCATTTATGAATTTATTAAAAAATAAAAAAACACTTCCTTTCTGGCTTTTTACATTTTCCACAATAATTATCCTTATTGTATCACAGTTGATCCAGGAAGGAATTTTTATGGATGGATTATTTTATACATGTGTTGCCAAAAACCTTGCTGATGGTTTAGGAACATTTTGGGATCCACACCTAAGTAAAACATATATGTATTCTTTTCATGTTCAGCCTCCACTCTACTTCGGTTTGTTGGCATTATTTTTTAAAGTATTAGGAAGCAGCATGTATGTAGAACGATTATTTTGCCTTGTTTTTTTTTCAGGCGCAGCCATTTATATTCATTCTATCTGGAAAAAAATATATTCACACGACCCAACCATTGCAGCTATAAGCTGGCTTCCTGTTTTATTTTGGGTTTCAATTCCTATTTGTTTCTGGACTTACACCAACCATCTGGAAGAAGTAGTAATGTCACTTTTCGCACTGGCATCCGTGTATCATATTTTTATTGCTTTGCATCTGAATCAAAACACAATTTACAATCTAATCATCGCAGGAATATTTATTTTCTTGTCGAGCCTGACTAAAGGTGCACAGGGATTATTTCCGTTGATTGGCGCAGCTGCTTATTGGTTGGTTTCAAAAAAATTGTCTTTCAAAAAAACGATCATATATTCATTAATATTAGTTGCAGCCCCCACTATTATTTACACTTTTCTGCTTTTGGTAAATGATGATGTTTATAATAGTTATCATGCCTATTTTAATATACGATATGTGCGCACATTCAGTGGTGCTGATTCTACCACGGGCAATCGTTTTGAAATAATTGGCCAGCTGTTTATGGAATTGCTTCCAATTATTTCATTAAGCTCTTTACTATTATTTTTTACCCGCAAAAGCAAACAATCTGATGAATCACGAATTCAATACAACGTACTTTCCTGGATGTTTTTAATTGGGTTATCCGGTTCATTACCATTAATGGCGACTCTTGAACAAAGGAATTTTTATTTAGTAACCACATTACCCTATTTTGCAATAGGGATTGCAATGTTCCTTGGCCCCCGATTGGCATCGCTAATAAATAAATTAGAGATGAATACAAATGGATTTAGAATGCTGACAATATTATGTGCTACACTTTTGATTGCTTCCATGATTTATACTTCTACCAGAGTAGGAAAAGCAAAGCGTGATGCTGATCTTATTTCAGATGTTTATCTGTTAGGAAAAATTATACCTCATGGTGAAATTACCGGTATTCCAGTGGAAATGATGGAGGATTGGAGTACGCGTTATTATCTCTTAAGATACCATTACATTAGTTTAGATATAAATAAAAAAAATAATCATTTTTATATTATCAGAAAAAATTTATCGAAAAGCCTTGTTCCTGAAGGTTATGTACCATATTCATTGAAAACTAAACTTTTCGACTTATACGTATTGAAAAATAACGAATGATCTACTATCAAAAAAATCATGAATACTCACTATGAGGAAATTATTAAACGAAGAACTGGATAGGAAATCAGTGGCCGAATTTCAGCATGCAAATAAGACTCCTATTATTATTGTGCTTGACAATGTCCGAAGCTTAAATAATGTAGGTTCCGTTTTCCGAACTGCTGATGCTTTTTTGATAGAAGCCATTTATTTATGCGGCATCACGGGAACACCTCCTCATAAAGAAATTCAAAAAACAGCATTGGGCGCAACCGAAAGTGTGAAATGGAGCTATTTTAAAACCACTACAGAAGCAGTTGAAAAACTGAAACGGGATAATTATTCTGTTTATGCTATTGAGCAAACGGAACAAGCTATTATGCTTTCTGACTTTAACCCAAAAACAGATGAAAAGCTGGGAATAATTTTTGGTAATGAAGTAAAAGGTGTTGAACAGGAAGTAATCAATTTAAGCACAAGCGTAATTGAAATACCTCAAATAGGTACAAAACATTCCCTGAATATTGCCGTAAGTGTTGGTATTATAGTCTGGGACCTGTTCCAAAAAATGCGTAAAGTATCCTGAAAAAAACCTATCTTTAATTTACATTATGAGTAAAGTCAGTTTGGTATACCGGAATATTTGTCTGTATAGAACACTTATGAATATTTTATATGTTTTAGGATACAAACAACGTTTTGAGAAAGTGATTAAAATTATTGAACATTATAAACCAAAAAGTGTTTTGGAATTATGTTTCGGAGATGTTTTTATCGCGGAATATTGTAAAGTGAATGGCATTGAATGGACGGGCATAGATTTGAATAAAAGTTTCGTGGATAATGCAGTACGTAAGGGACTAAACGCCAGATCTGCTGATCTGCTTAATTTAAGCGAATTACCAAAGGCCGAGGTATGTGTAATAATGGGTTCATTGTATCATTTTTATACTGATGTTCATATGCTCTTATCCAAAATGCTGGAAGCATCCGATAAAATAATTATTTCCGAACCGGTTAAAAACCTATCCGATCAAAAGAATCTACTGGGACGAATCGCAAAAAGATCGGCAAATGCAGGAAAAGGTGATGAAACCTTCAGGTATACTGAAAAAACATTACAAAAACTGTTGGAGGAAGAAAGTAAAAAATTGAATTTTAGTTTTAAAGCCATTGATTCATATAAAAAGGATAGTATTATCACCATAGAAAAAAATGGAACCAATTAAATTAAGTATAGTTATTCCGGTATATAATTCGGAAGAATGTTTACCGGAGTTAAATGCCAGGATAGATCAGACTCTTAGCAATTTTTCTTCTTATGAATTAATTTTAGTGAACGACAGAAGTTCTGACAACAGCTGGAAGGAAATTGTTGAATTGTGCGAAAAAAATAAACGTGCAATAGGTATTTCGTTACGAAAAAATTCCGGACAAGATAATGCGATCATGGCCGGGTTAAAGATCGCTACAGGTGAATACATTGTTATTATGGATGATGACCTGCAACATTCACCGGATGATATTTTGAAATTATACAATGAATGCATTTCCAAAGGGACAGATATTTGTTATGCTTTTTTTTCAGGCAAAAAGCAAAAAAGCTGGAAAAACTTAGGCAGTTGGTTAAATGGCAAACTTTCTGAAAAATTAATATCAAAACCTAAGGAAATCTATCTCTCACCATTTAAAGCATTTCGTAAAGAAATAGCTCAGGAAATGACCAAGTATAACGGGCCATATCCTTATATAGATGCATTGCTGCTTACAATTACCCATAACATTAGCCAGGTGCCCCTTGAACATCATTCACGGCACAAAGGCAAAAGCAATTTCAACTTGGTTCGTTCTGTTTCCGTATTTTTAAAGCATGCCACAGGATATTCTGTATATCCACTTCGACTTGCCATATATATGGGTTTTATATCTTCTCTTGTCGCATTTATTTTTGGTGTTTATTTTTTGATAGAATACTTTATTCATGAAAATAAAGTAGAAGGATGGATCTCTACTGTATTATTGATCATATTTTTTGGAGGAACCATTCTGATCAGTTTAGGAATAATCGGAGAATATGTAGGCAGGATATTTTTAACGATCAATAAAAAACCTCAATACACCATTGAAAAAGTAACGAGCAATTCAATGACCCCAAGTAAATAAGCATGTTTTTTAACGGATCATTTCCGGGATAAAAATTTTACAAAAAAATTATTGTGTGCGGAATTAATGGAATAATAGGTTTATCGGATGCGAGCATTGCAAAACAAAAAATAATTGCAATGAATACCTGTATGCAACATCGCGGACCGGACGATGAGGGCATTTTTGTAAACGATAAAATTGCTTTAGGCCACAGAAGGCTTTCCATTATTGACCTTTCTGCTGCAGGGCATCAACCAATGCGATCTTCTGACGGGCGTTATCAGATTATCTATAATGGTGAGTTATACAATTACAAAGAATTAAAATTCGAATTACAAAGAGTAATATCCGGCTCCAAACAATCTGCTTATTTTTTTCAAACCAATACAGATACAGAAGTTATTATTGCAGCATATGCCCGCTGGGGAACCGATTGCTTAAAACATTTTAACGGCATGTTCGCCTTCGCCATCTGGGATGATCAAAACAAAGAATTATTTATTGCGCGCGACCGGCTGGGAATAAAACCGCTATATTATTTGTACACAGATGGTATATTTGCTTTTTCTTCTGAAATACGCTCCTTACTGGCAAGTGAACTGATCCCCAGAAAGCTAGATGAAAATAGTTTAATAGATTATTTACGCTACCAAACCGTTCATGCACCAAATACTATAATTAAAGGTGTGAAAATGCTTATGCCCGGGCATTTTATTGAGATGAAAAATGAGGAACTGAAAATTAAGAATTACTGGAGTTTAACAAATAATATAAATAAAATAGCTGAAGGAAAAAATTACAAAGAAGTTTGTAAAGATGTGAATCATCTACTTACGAAAGCCGTGGAAAGGCGCTTAGTTGCTGATGTTCCTTTTGGAGCCTTTCTTTCAGGGGGAATTGATTCCAGTGCTATTGTCGGACTAATGTCAAAAGTATCTTCCGAAAAAGTAAAAACATTTTCCGTTACATTCGATGAAAGTGAATTCAGTGAGGCAAAATATGCGAAGCTTATCGCTAAAAAATTTAATACCGATCATCACGAAATTAAATTAAAACCTGCTGATTTCATCGAGCAATTACCTAATGCTTTAAAAGCAATGGATCACCCGAGTGGTGATGGGCCCAATACGTATATTGTTTCGAAGGCCACAAAACAGGCCGGGATCACCATGGCATTATCCGGTTTGGGGGGAGATGAACTGTTCGCAGGTTACGATATATTCAAACGTTCACTCAAATTAAAAAATAAACAATGGCTGAATGTTGTTCCCGTATTGATACGTACTGCAACAGGCACTGCTTTAAATTCTGCAAAACCTGGTATCGCATCCGACAAGATTGCGGAACTATTAAAACAGGATTCTATAAGTTTTAAAACATTCTATCCTTTATCGCGGCAAGTTTTAATGGATAAACAAATTCTTGACTTAATGAATACCAGGGAGCTGAAAGTGAACAGGGTTGCTGAAATTATTAAAGAATCAAATATCCAAGAGCTAACATCTAACATCTCTCAAGTTTCCATCGTGGAAATTTCCACCTACATGCAAAACGTGCTCTTGCGTGATACCGACCAGATGAGTATGGCTCATGCATTAGAAGTACGAGTGCCTTTCATTGATTACACATTGGTCGAATATGTATTGGGTGTTCCGGATAAATATAAAAATCCGGTTACACCTAAAAAATTATTGGTGGACGCCTTAGGTGATTTATTACCGGCAGAAATTGTAAATCGCCCGAAAATGGGATTTACATTCCCCTGGAAAGAATGGATGAAAAATGAATTGAAAATATTCTGCGAAGAAAAAATGATCTCATTATCTGAACGTAAACTTTTTAATAAACAGGGAATATTAAAATTATGGAATAATTTTTTATCAGATAACCCACGTGTTACCTGGTCGCGTATATGGCACTTAGTAGTCCTTGAAAATTGGTTACAACAAAATAATATCGAAAATTAATTAGAATTATTCCCCTCCTTTTCTCCAAAGGGTCCCTGTGGGACAAGGAGGGCAGGGGTGGTTATAAATGGCAAAAAAGAAAATTCTCATATTCATTGATTGGTATTTGCCCGGCTATAAAGCAGGCGGACCGATACAATCTGTTGCCAACCTTGTTGCGCATCTGAAAAATGATTTTGAATTTTCCATTGTAACGCGTGATACCGACTATTGTGAGACCCAACCTTACAAAGGAATCAAAAGCAATGAATGGAATACATTACCTGACGGCGCACGCGTGTATTATTTTTCAGCAGATAAATTAACACGCTTAAATATCCGTAACCTTATTCGTAAAGAACATTTTGACAGCGTTTATCTCAATGGGATTTACTCGGTCTATTTCACCTTATATCCTCTTATTTTTTTAAGAAAAAAATGCCCTCTTATTGTAATTGCCGGCAGGGGAATGTTTGCCCAAAGCGCATTGGGTGTAAAAAAAACAAAAAAACAATTTTTTATCCGCTCGGTAAAAGTACTACGCTTATTTGAAAATGTTTTATTCCATGCCACTACCGAAAACGAAAAGCAGGATATTCAAATGGTATTAGGAGAAAAAACACAAATAAAAATAGCAGGAAACCTGCCTCAAAAAATAGAAATTGATAAATGTCCCGAGCGAATTAAATTACATAATTCCTTGAATCTTATAAATGTTGCACGCATTGCCCCCGAAAAAAATTTACTCGTTGCACTGCAATTATTAAAAAATGTAAAAGGTAATGTTGTGTTTGATTTTTACGGACCAATATATGAGGAGCTTTACTGGAAAAAATGTCAGAAAGCAATACAACAACTACCGGGAAATGTTAAAGCCAACTATAAGGGAAGTATTGAATCTGAAAAAGTTTTAGGCCTGCTAAAGAATTACCATTTTATGTTCATGCCCACACGTGGAGAAAATTTCGGACATATTATATTGCAATCTTTATCTGCAGGCTGCCCTGTGATCATTAGTGATCGAACACCATGGAAAAAACTTGAAGAAAAGAATATTGGATGGGATATCCCCCTGCAACAAGTTGAAGAATTTATTAAAACGATCGACCAATGCGCAAGTATGGAACAGACTGAGTACACCCGGATATCAAAAGCCGCATTTGAATTTGCTCAAACCTATTCTTCAAACACTGAAATTATTGAACAAAACAGACAGTTGTTTTATTAACTTTACAACATGAACAAAACCAATTTAGCTCAATTCAATAATGCCTGGTACAATACAGGAGCAGGCCCATTAAAGCGTTTACTTTGGTATTTTACTAACGCTATCTGGCTGAACTCAGCATTTCCTATTAGTGGTTTTAAAAGTTTTCTTTTAAGATTGTTTGGTGCCAAACTGGGAAAAGGTGTGGTGATCAAACCTCATGTAAATATTAAATACCCCTGGCGGCTATCCATTGGCAATAACGTCTGGATCGGTGAATATGTATGGATCGATAATTTAGCCAATGTATCAATAGCTGATAACGTTTGCATATCGCAGGGAGCAATGTTATTATGCGGTAACCATAATTATAAAAAAACAACTTTTGATCTTACCATTGGCGATATTACGTTAGAAGAAGGTGTATGGATAGGCGCTAAATCAATAGTTTGTCCGGGTATTACCTGTAGATCACATTCCGTACTTGCAGCATCTTCTGTTGCGGTAAATGGCCTGGAAAAATATTCAATATACCAGGGCAATCCTGCCGTAAAAGTTCGTGACCGAATTATTGAATGATGTTAAAAGTTTCCATCATAACGGTTTGTTATAATAGTGCCGAAACTATTGAGGCTACTATACGATCAGTTGTTTCACAGGACTATAATAATATTGAATACATTATTGTTGATGGGAAATCGACAGACAGTACATTACATATCGTTGAAAAATATAAAGATCAAATTTCAAAGGTTATTTCGGAAAAAGATGCGGGAATTTATTTCGCCATTAACAAAGGAATAGCTGCTGCAACAGGTGATATTATTGCCATACTTCATGCGGATGACCTCTACACAAATAATGAGGTTATTTATTCTGTTGCAAAAGCATTTGATACGAACCAAGTGGATACGGTTTATGGTGATCTGCAATATGTTGACCGTAACAACATACAGAAAATTACCCGCAATTGGGTATCAGGAAAATATACAAACGGTTTATTTTTAAAAGGCTGGATGCCTCCTCATCCTGCTTTTTTTGTTAGAAAAAGCTGCTATGAAAAACATGGAGTGTATAATACTGAGTTAAAATCGGCCGCTGATTATGAATTGATGCTGCGTTTATTATATAAACATAAATGTTCAACGGTCTATGTTCCTGAAACATTAGTTAAAATGCGGGTTGGAGGCAAAAGCAATGTTACATTACTGAACCGTATAAAAGCCAACAGGGAAGATAAAAAAGCCTGGCTCATGAACGGACTAAAACCCGGAAGATTCACTTTTATTTTAAAGCCGCTTTCCAAGATCGGACAATTCTTTAGCTAAAATTTTAACATGCTATTCAGCAGCCCGCTTTTTCTTTTTTATTTTCTGCCCTTCTTCCTAATACTCTATTATTTAACTCCCGCTCGTTTTAAAAATTACACGCTTCTTCTTGCCAGTATTATTTTTTATTCATGGGGTGGACCGGTTTTCATATTTGTTATCCTGTGTACAACCGCATTGGATTATATTTTAGTAAAACAAATTGAAAAAAGCGATTCACAAAAACGTAAAAAACTATTTCTATACGTCTCATTGGTCATTAACCTCGGATTACTGTTTACATTCAAATATTTATTCTTTTTTGCAAATGCACTTAGCGATATATTACACTTGGGAAATGACCATCCAACCGCAATAGCGTCCATCGCGTTACCCATAGGGATCTCATTCTTCACATTTGAATCGTTAACCTATGTTGTAGACGTGTACCGGGGCAATTACAAATCATTAAGCAGTTTCAAAAATTATCTTACTTATATCTTGATGTTTCCCAAATTAATAGCCGGACCTATTGTGCCTTATAATAAAATTGGAGAGCAGATTGAAGCCGATAAAACTACCACGGCAGAAATGAGACTGTCCGGATTTATGCGTTTTATTTTCGGATTATCTAAAAAAGTATTAATCGCAAACGTTTTGGGTGAAACAGTATCCGAACTTTATGAACAGACGCCTGAAAATATTGATACTATTACCGCCTGGGCTATGTCTATCGGCTATACCATGCAATTATATTTTGACTTTTCGGGCTATAGTGATATGGCCATCGGGCTTTGCAGAATGATGGGATTTACAATACCTGAAAACTTTAATTTTCCTTACATATCAAAATCCATTACTGAATTCTGGCGAAGATGGCACATCTCCCTGGGAAACTGGATGCGGAATTATTTATATATACCGTTAGGCGGGAATAAAGGAAGCACATTCGGAACTTATCTGAATTTATGGATTGTATTCTTAGTATCAGGCTTCTGGCACGGAGCAGGCTGGAACTTTATTCTCTGGGGAATTTTTCACGGTTTTTTTCTGGTGATTGAACGCTTATTCTTACATAAGTTCTTGAAAAATCGTTTGGCGATTATTTATACTTTTTTAATCGCGAACATTGGCTGGGTGTTATTCAGAAATACTGATTTATCTGTTACATGGATGATCTATAAAAAAATGTTCGCGTTTGAGACAGCCAATAATCATTTAATTAATGTTCGGTTTGTTGCGGTTCTTCTTCTTGCTCTGATTCTTTCATTCAGTGGCTCCATTAAACGGTTTTATGGGCTTACGCAAAATGATGAACAATTATTTATTCAGAATAAAACAAGATTGTATGGTTTATATACCCTATGCCTAATATTGTTTATAGTAAGCTCCTCCTATTTATTAGGACAGGATTTTAATCCATTCATCTATTTCAGATTTTAAATGCGGAAATTAAAATACAATATATTATTTGGCTTGTTATTCTTGGGCCTTATTATTCATTTCGCATTTTCTCCGTTGAATATTATTAAAGATCTGCCTCTGAATGGTTATTATGAAAAACCTTCTTCTATAGAGTTTAGCTTAAAAAATTATTTTACCGGTATCTATCAGGATTCGACCGATAAATATCTGAAATATCAATTCGGTTTATTCCCGGGCTTCACCAGGATCCATCATCAATTGGAATATAGTTTGTTTAGACGTATTTATGTACAAGACGTGTATAAAGGTGAGAATGGTTATCTTTTCAGATATTGTAAAGGCTGCCTTACAAATAACAAGTTTGCTCCTGAAAAACTCAACCGTTTCCTGGAAAGATATTTAATACTGAAAGATTCATTAAAAAACGCTGGAAAAAATATTATATGGATTGTGGCACCGGATAAAAATCTAATTTACAGTGAATATTTATCACGAGATGAAAGCCATCCAACGGAAATCATCGGCTATTACTGGGATTTTAAAAAAAACTGCAAACAAAAAAATATCCCTTTTCTTGATTTTAATGAATTGGCTTATCGGGAAAAATACAAATATCCCTTTGCCATATCTAACAAAGGTGGTGTTCACTGGACACAAGCTTACGCGGCCCGTTGTTTTGATTCGCTTTGCAATTATTTATCGTACACCTCCTCCATATCAGTTAAAAATAAAATCCGGTATAAAAAAACAAATAACCCCTGGAGCCCGGATTTTGATATTGAAAAATCAGCTAACCTTCTAATCCCTTTAGAGAAAAAAAATAATTTTTATGTAGCGGATATTATTTCCACCTCCAATGTTAAAAACAAAAAAATATTATTGATCGGAGATAGCTTTTGTCATGCATGGATGTGGAACAAGTGGTTTAAAAGCTGTTTTCATCCAGAATCGGAATTTTGGTACTATAATCGCGAAGCAACTAAAATGGATAATACGTTTATAAAAAATCTGGATCATAAAAATGTACGCAATTATACCGGCAAATTTGATATTTTTATTCTTGCATTCTCTGCCGGGAACATGGAGATGCTCGATTATGGTTTTATTGATGATCTGTATAAATAATATTCATTAATTTTTCTTGAAAACAAAAGCATCCCAAATAATCCAATACTTTTTACTGCTTTCCATCGGCTTGTATTTATCCTGGCTATTTTTTAAAGGATTGAACATGGAGGAATTAAGGGAAGTGATGAGCACAGGAAATTTTTCATGGTTTTATCTGGTGATGCTGGTATCACTGCTTACGTACATTATTCGCGTATTACGCTGGCAAATGTTAATCCGGGCCATCGGTTATGAAAGTAAATTTCTTCACACCTTTTCCGCGCTTTCCATCAGTTATTTTGTAAGCTTTGTTGTGCCACGACTCGGAGAAGTTACCCGTTGTTTGTCCGTTAAAAAACATTCCAATATTCCATTCATGGAATTATTAGGCACCGTAATTATAGAGCGTGTGGTTGACATTATTAGTTTATTGATCGTATTACTTCTCACCATCATTTTGCAATTCGATCAAACCATAGGATTTTTCAAAGAAAATATTTTTCGGCCTTTTTATGATCATATCCTGGTAAAGCTGAATGATGGTGATAACAAAACAATACTTATTTTATTTGTGCTGTTGCTAACCGGGTTTTTAATTGTTTATTTTCGCAAAAAAATTGCCTTGCACTCGCCAAAATTTGTTCATCAAATTATCAAAGGATTTAAAGAGGGATTAATAAGTGTTTCCAAATTGGAGCAAAAAAAATTATTTATATTTTATACCTTTTCCATTTGGGTTTGTTATTTTTTTATGACCTATTTCTGGTTCTTAATTTTTAAAGAAACATCCGCCTTGGGTTGGGGCGCATGCCTTACTATTATTTGTATCGGCACCATTGGCCGTTCTGTTCCAATACAAGGCGCAGGAATGGGTGCTTATCATTTTCTGGTTCAAAAGGTAGTGATGTTATACGGTATAAGTGGTTTATTCGGTAAAACACTGGCAACACTCATTCACGGTGGACAAACTATTTTCACTTTCGCTATGGGCTTGGTTGGCCTAGTAATTTTCTTCCTGAATTATTGGAAGAATAAATAAGACCTTCAAGGTTTTAAAATCTTGAAGGTCTGGGAAAATAGCTCTAAATAATTATCTTTACATCCATGATCACATACATTATAATTGCCCTCACCGTTTTAATATCCATTGTTGCAATGGATAACCATTCCCTGAAAAACAAACTAATGTTCAATGCATACATGATCAACCACCGTAAGGAATGGTACCGTTTTTTTTCAAACGGATTGATCCATGCCGATTGGATGCATCTTGCTTTTAATATGCTCTCACTTTACATGTTGGGTAAATACGCGGAACAGGATTATATGATTTTGTTTGAAGGAAGAGGCGCTTTATTTTATATTTTATTATATATCGGAGGTTTAGCCATGTCTTCCATTTATTCCTACGAAAAACATAAAAATGATATTTATTACAATGCCCTTGGTGCTTCAGGTGCTGTATCCGCTGTGGTATTTGCATTTATTATAATGGAACCAACGGCAAGATTAGGTTTACTGTTTATACCAATACCTATTCCGGCTTATTTATTTGGGCTTATATTTTTAGGAGTAGAATATTATATGGGAAAACGCAGCAATGACAACATTGGTCATGATGCGCATTTCTGGGGAGCAGTATTTGGAGTGATCTTTACCATTATTTTAAAGCCCTCCTTAATGTCTGAGTTTATTGGAAAAATCATTGGGAATGAATAAAGCAATATTTTTAGACCGAGATGGTGTAATAAATGTGGAACGTGGTTATACCCACCTGTTAGAGGATTTTGTGATATTGCCTGATCTGATAGAAGTGCTCCAGATTTTACAAAGAAGAGGATATTTATTTATCGTTATTACCAACCAAAGCGGTATTGCAAAAGAACTTTATAAGCAAACCGATGTAGAAGTTATCCATAAATACATGGTCGAAGAATTTAAAAAAAACAAGATCACACTTTCGGAAGTTTATTATTGCGTTCACCATCCGGATGTGAGCCGCTGCATTTGCCGTAAGCCTGATTCTTTATTTGTAGAAAAAGGAATGGCCCGCTTTAATATTGACCCCAAGCAATCCTATTTTATTGGCGACAAGGACAGGGACATAGAAGCAGCAGCAAAAGCAGGAGTAAAAGGTATTTTGATCGAATCTAATGTTTCATTAAAAACTATTTTGGATCAAATTCAATAATGTCTGATTTCATCAATCATAACGGCAACATTGTTTCCTCAGAGCAGCTGGTTATAACAGTAAATAACAGGTCGTTCAGATATGGTGACGGATTATTTGAAACCATTCGCATTGCAAATGGTAAATCTTTATTTGTAAAAGAACATTTACAACGTTTAGCAAAAGGGGCTGAGGTTTTTAAAATGCAATTATCAGAAATTTTTAATCCGGCATTTATTGAAAAGATCATTTTCGAACTCGCACAAAAAAACAAAGTTACCGACAATGGCCGTGTGCGTTTATCGATCTATCGTAATCATGGCGGATACTATGCACCTACCGATAATACCGTTTCTTATGTATTGGAGGTATCCCCCCTGGAAGAACAAGGATATGTTCTTAATTCAAAAGGATACAGTATTGATCTGTTTACCGAATTTAGAAAACCGCACAGTCCTTTATCGTCTATAAAATCAGCTAATAGCGCTATTTACGTGTTGGCAGGTATATATAAGAATCAACACCAGTTGGATGAATGTTTGTTACAAAATGACAAGGGCCATATTATTGAAACCATCAGCTCTAATTTATTTGCCGTAAAAAATGGAGTATTATATACTTCACCTGTTTCTGATGGTTGTGTAGATGGTGTTATGCGAAAAAAAATAATTGAAATTGCCCAAGCCAATCGTATCGCGGTATATGAAATAACAATTATGCAACATGTATTACTGGGCGCCGATGAACTATTTCTGACCAATGTAATAAATGGCATACGCTGGGTAGTTGCTTACAAACAAAAAAGATATTTTAATAATACTTCCAAAAAACTGATCGAAAAGCTTAACCGGAGCATTCTTTAGGCTATGAAAACCTGCTGATAAATTCTTCTTTTTTTTCCTGCTTTTTTACCTCTAATTTCCTATTTTTGTTTACCAATTATAAATTCTTAAAAAAGCTGATTTTTAGATGACCCGTAATTTAAATACTACAATTATTTTATTGTTGATCTGCGCGAATGCATTATTTGCTCAAACAGCAAAAAAATATTTCAGCAGCGCTGAAAAATATCAAACAGCAAAAAATTATGCTGAAGCCATTACTAACTATAACGAGGCAATTAAATTGGACCCAAATTATGCAAAAGCATTTGTCGGCCGTGCCGTTTGTTACGAAATGACAGGTAAAAAAGCAGATGCTGCCGAAGATTATAAACGTGCTACCATATTTTCTCCAAAAGATAAAGAATTATACTTCAATGCCGGACGATTATATTTTGATATTGAAAAATATGATTATGCTGACCCTATGCTCAAACAAGCCATTGAACGCGATAAAGAATACCAGCCTGCAATTGAACTTCGTATAAAAACACTTACCAAACTTAAAAATTTTCAGGAAGGATTGGCTGTGTCCGAACTTGGATTAAACATAAAAAGAACTGCATTTAGTTTATACAATCGTGCGGTAATGTATGACAGTTTAAAAAATTATACTGCTGCTGAAAAGGATTATAAAGAATCTAAATATTTTGATTCAAAATTTATCCCCTCTTATGTTGGACTGGCATTGGTGCAGGTCAAATTAAATAAAGCAGACGAAGCGCTTGCTGTATGTGAAACTGCTTTAACAAAAGACCCAAACAATAAAGATGTATTTAATGCACGCAGTCAGGTGTATGCAAAAAAGGGTGAGTTTCAAAATGCTGTAAATGACATGACCAAGGTTACAGTTGCTGAACCACAGAATATAAATGCTTTCTGTATGCGTGGTAATTATTATCAAAAATTAGGTCAGTGGCAAAATGCCGCAAATGATTTTGGTAAATGCATTAGCATGGATCCTAAATTCACGCCTGCCTATTCCGGCAGAGCCTATTCCCATGAACAGGCAAATAATTATGCTGCCGCTATTAAAGATTATGAAACTATATTAATGCGCGAGCCAAGTGATGCAGTAAAACAAATGCTGAAGGCAGCGAAAGAAAAATTATACGAACAAAAACGCGAAAGCAATAAACCGGAAGTGGCATTGACTAACCCTAAATCTGAAGGCAATAGCGTAAAGATCGCCGGGACTAAAGGAGAAACCGTTTTAAAAGGAATGGTGAAAGATGCCAGCCAGATCAAGTCCATTAGTGTTAATGATATTCCTGCTGATTTTAGCAAAGACAGCATCAATCCTAATTTTAGCGTAAAGGTAAATTTAGCCACACCGAAGGAAGTAATTGTTACTGCTGTTGATGTTTATGACAATACTCAAAAAACAACATTTACCATTCATCGTACCGAAACTGACAAACCTATCATTGCACTGACTACTCCTTATACCTCATTTGACAATGAGATATCCTTGGATAACATAAATCCGGATCTATATGTTGAAGGAAAAGTAAAAGATGAAAGTATTATAGAATCTATAATCATTGATGGTGTTGCAGCCAGTTTTCCCTTACAATCTTTAAATCCGATATTCTCCGCAAAGATCAATATTGCAAACAAGGATAAAATAAATATAGTGGTTCGTGATATCTATGGCAATGAATTGATCCAGGATTACAGGATCAACCGTGATGGCGCATTAGCATCTCAAAATAACCCAATGGGAAATACCTGGGTGATATTTATTGAAAACACCAATTACCAAAATTTTCCGGTATTGGAGGGACCTGCAAAAGATGTGATCATGATGAAATCCGCATTGGCAAACTATAAAATAAGTAAGGTAGTTCACAAAAAGGACATGACAAAATCAGATATCGAAAGATTTTTTGCCATTGAATTGCGTGATCTGATCAGGAACAATAAGATCAGTTCCGTGTTGGTTTGGTATGCCGGACATGGAAAATTTGTGAACCAGACAGGTTACTGGATCCCCATTGATGCAAAAACAGATGATGAGTTCACTTATTTTAATATCAATAATCTAAAGGCTTCCATGCAATCTTATCACAACGTGGTACATACATTGGTGATCACCGATGCTTGTGAATCCGGACCTGCATTTTATTTGGCTATGCGTGATACTCCAAAAGAAAAACGTTGTGAAAATTGGGAAGAAACAAAATTCAAATCCGCGCAGGTGTTATCATCAGCAGGATATGAGCTGGCAGCTGATAACTCACAATTCACCAGAACATTCTCCTCTTCATTAAACAATAATCCGGATGGATGTATTTCCATTGAAAAAATTGCAGAAAAAGTTGCTGCTGCTGTAAAACAAACCGCTTCACAAGCTCCTAAACTCGGCAAAATAAGCGGACTGGAAGATGAAGGCGGAAGCTTCTTCTTTATGAAAAAGTAAGTAAATGTCATTTCGATCGTAAGAAAGAAACCTTATAAAGAAGAGATTTCTCGTTGCACCCGAAATGACAATCAATAAAAACTGGCATGAGAAAATCTTTTTCATCTATTACATTTTTAAAATCAGTTTTATTTTTTTTCTTACTTGCTGCTAAAAGTTTTTCCCAAACTTATTCTTTTGATAATTATACCGTACAGGATGGTATCGTACAATCTAATGTATCAGCGATCGTCCAGGATAATAGTGGAGATATCTGGTTAGGTACCGAAAGCGGTGTATCTCGTTTTAATGGAAAAACATTTCAAAATTATTCTACCGATGATGGCTTGGCAGATAATAATATCACAGCCATACTATTGGATAGAAAAGGATTTATCTGGTTCGCTCATGCGAATGGAGATTTAACCAAATATAACGGAGAGAAGTTTGAGGCTATACAATCCGATCAGCTTCCAAAAGAGGCCAATATTTTTGCCTTGTACCAGGATAAAGCCGGTCGTTTATGGGTTTGTAGTGCTAAGTTTGGCGCTATTGTTATCCAGGATCCATACGGTGATCTGAATGACAAAAGCAATTATAAAAGATACACCAGTAAAGATGGCTTGAGTGAATTTTGTTTTTCAGCTTTTGATGATCAAAAAGGAAATATGTGGTTCCTTACAGATGTGGGAATAAAAATCTTAAACGCTCAAACCGGCAAGTTTGATTTTTTTAGGGTACAAGGTTTACCGGCAACTTATATTACCAGCTTTTTTCATGACAAGAACGGCCTTATATGGTTGGGGTTATCCAACGGAAATATTTCAACTTATGATCCTAAAACAACAGCAGTTATCAATTATTCTGGTAAAGATGGTTTGCCTGATAAAATAATTTCTCCTGATGCAGGCCGTTTTCCTTCCAGCTTTGTAAATGCATTTGCACAGGATAACAAAGGCAACATATGGGCAGCTATTTGGGATAAAGGTGTGGTACGTTTTAATCCCGGTTCAAAAACATTTATCGCTTTTAATACACAAAGCGGTTTAAGCATTAATAAGATCAAATGCATTACACATGACCGCGAAGGCAATATCCTGTTTGGTACATTAAGTAATGGTTTAGCGGTTTTCAAAGGAGAAAAATTTGTTTCATTCACCAAAACAAATGGACTTATCAATAACCAGGTATGGGCCATTGTAAAAGATAAAAAAGGACGTTACTGGTGGGGAACAAATGAAGGGATCAGC
>JBQTHQ010000166.1:0-16327 GCA_052389695.1 Bacteroidota bacterium
AAAACCAAAAGACATTGTCAGCGGGGATTTTTATTGGATCGATAAAAAAGAAGATTATATTTTATTTGCCGCTGTTGATTGCACAGGTCATGGTGTACCGGGGGCCTTTATGAGTATTGTAGGACATAATATTTTAAATCAGGCAGTGAATCAAAGTGATCAGGTTACTCCTGCCATTTTACTTGATAAGTTAAATAAAGGTGTAAGTGAAACCTTGAATCAGGTATCGGAAGAAACTAAATTACGCGATGGGATGGATATCGCGCTTTGTATGGTTAATTTCAAAACAATGGAACTGCAATATGCCGGAGCGTATAATCCTTTATTTATTATCCGGAATAAAGAATTGATAGAACTTAAAGCAGATAGTATTGCCATCGGAACGTATACTGAAACGCAGCAACAGCACTACACCAACCATAAAATACAATTGCAAAAAGGAGATACACTTTATGTGTTCTCTGATGGTTATGCGGATCAATTTGGAGGGCCGAGTGGTAAAAAATTCAAAATGAATCAATTTAAAACAATGCTATTGAATCTGGAAGGCGTTGCAATGGAACAACAGCACGTAGCGCTGGAAAAATCCATAGAACAATGGAGGGGCGTATTGCAACAGGTTGATGACATGCTGGTAATCGGGGTTAGAGTATAGCCTGTGGAGGAAATCCCGCTTATTGCGGGATTGACGACATGTTGATCATTGGGGTGAGAGTGTAATTTTTTGTTCGGTTGAAATATTCTATTTAATGACCACCAGCTTATCACTCTTCACAATTCTATCATTTACAATTACCCGGTACAAATAAATGCCGTTACTCAAATTGGTATTTAGTTGCAGTTCATTTTTGTTAGAACTCAATTCATATTCCTCAAGCAATTTTCCTGTAAGAGCATAAATTTTTAACATGCCTGTATTATTTTGTTTGATAGTATATTCAAGTTGTATATTTCCCTTGCTCGGATTCGGATACACATTTACTTCTGCTGTTATTTCATTTTCATGTATTGAAATTGTTTGCACATATTCATTAACTGTAGTATTTGTTGTAACGGGAATATTGTAATCAAAATAAATATGTGCTGTGTTTTGAACTTTTGTACCTAAAGGCAGATTAGCTTTTGGTTTAATACGGTATTGTACAAAACCTTTGGAGCCTTCGGAATCACTTGTACTATCCGGCAACATAATATTTGGAAAACGGAATGTAAGCTCATTGCCGTTTAAGACAACTCTGTTGTAATGGCTGTAATTTATTACCCGGAAAGTATTTAAATCCAAATCATTGCTTAATGTATCCAATAAGCGAATATTTAATGCAGAATCATTTCCTGTATTTTGAAAATGGATAGTGTAAGTAAACCAATCTTCATATCCTGGTAATACATCTACAGGATATACATCTTTAAAATTGGGATCATACGAATTGCTTACATGATAACAAAAGGTGTATGTATTATTGCTTGCATCATTATCTCCGGTTACCGGACTTACATTTACAGTTACGCAAATCCGATCTCCCACAGTGGCAGTTGTATCGGTTGTAAACATTAAGCCAAAATCTTTTTGAATATCTGTGGTCTCAAAGTCAGCTATAGTATATGTAAATACATTTCCTGAAACAGATGGAACAAGTGCTCCCGAAACAGTACCATTATAAGTTACCGGGCCCGTTACTGTAACCTGTACCTGGCCGCTTATTCCCGAAGCACAATAAAAATTATACCATTTACTTATATCACCGGCAACAACGCTTAATTTGTGCTGCTGCCCGGGAAAAATTCTACCGGAGGCAAATACCGATTGTACTCCCACATCAAAACCGGGTTTACAAATGATACCAAAATTTACATCAGTTGCTAAAGGATTTGCAGTGGTAAGGGTAACTGTGGAATCAATCCCGGGAAAAGTACATTGGATAGTAAATGGTGCTCCTATGGTATCAATTTTTACTGTATATGTTCCTATAGAATCAGGAAAATTGTAAAGGCCATTTGAAAATGAATACGTTTGAGCCAGGAGGTTGTTACCATTATCGTATAACTTTAAAGGAATATTAAGTAAACCCTGATCCCCTGTATTTTTTGTACAATTTATATTACTGTCCTTGTAAATATATCCCACAATACCATTTGAACTATTACAATTATTAGGATTGTTTATTGAATCTCCATTTACGCAAAGAGGGTAGGATAGCGTTCCTGCATCCATTCCGGCTACGTAATTAGGTAAACAAGAAAATGGATTTCCCTCAATGGAAAACCAATACAAATTACTTGGATCTCCACTGCTAAGTGAACTGGGAAATTCTGGGAAACAGGAAATACTATTGTTTGCACAATCGAGCCATTGAAGAGTATCAGGTAAATCTGGCAGACTAGACAATTGATTGTTATAACATGATAAACGTTTTAGCAAATTGGGCAATGGGGGGAGATTCGTTAATTGATTAGCTCCGCAACTTAAATATTGAAGTGTAGCAGGTAAGGAAGGAAGGATGCTCAATTGATTAGAAGAACAGTTTAATTGAGAAAGAGAATTTTGCAGAGTAGGAAGACTCGTCAATTGATTAAGATAACATGATAGTACTTGAAGAGAATTCGGCAATTGAGGAAGACTTGTTAAGAGATTATCTCCGCAGTATAAATTTCGAAGAGAATTCGGTAAAGTAGGAAGACTCACCAGGGTATTGTTAGTACAATCAACGTCATTAAGCGTAGCAGGTAAAAGAGGAAGGGCGCTTAGCTGATTAAAAGCGCAGATTAATTCCAAAAGAGAGTTAGGCAATACGGGAAGGTCCGTTAATTGGTTATAAACACAATGTAATCGCTCAAGAGAATTCGGCAATGCAGGAAGATTTACTAATGAATTTTCTCCACAAAAAATTTCTTTAAGTGATCCGGGTAAAGCAGGAAGACTGGCTAATGAATTATTAAAACAATTTAATGTTAAAAGAGTATTGGGTAATGAAGGAAGGCTCGTCAACTGATTGGAATAACAAATCAAATGCCGAAGATTTTTAAAGTACTCAACACCTGTTAAATTGGAAATATTTTTATTATCAACAATAAGCGATGTATCATTTAGAATACTTGCACATGTGGTATCCATCTGATTCCCACTCATACAAGCAGGATATTTATTTTGAAGAAATGTAACAAAATTTGCATCAGGGATGGTTACATAGTTTTGGGCTTTTACTTTGAACCCTATAAAAACCAGCAGAAAAATAATTGTAATTTTTTTCATGATCTTAAATTTTAATCAAAGCTAAACTAAAAAGAAAACATAAAAAAGGCCATTTATTTAACGGTCGGTTTTACAGTTTAAACGGCTGAAATTACCGAAGTAGTTGTAGAAATCCTTTCTCCTTATATTCCTTATCATCCAAGCCTTTTGCAATAAGCATATAATAATAAACCCCATCCGCACATTCTGCGCCTGCTGTGGTTTTGCCATCCCAAGCCCCTCCTAACCTCCCCGAAGGGGAGGAATTCCATACCAACAAGCCCCATCGGTTGTATATTTTAATTTCTAACTCTTTAATATTCTTAGTAGTAATTTCAAATACATCATTCGCGCCATCGCCATTAGGGGTAAATACATTGGGAATTACTATTTCACTTGTTTGCGTGGTATCACAATTACAACATTCTACCGAAACATCATCAACATAATAATATGCGCCTTTACTTATACCAGCACTGTTTACAGTAGTTACAGTTGTATTGGCATCATCATCAAAATTGCCAATAGTAATATATTTTTCTCCTCCCACAGCTATAAAACTCCCTGAAATAGCAACCCAATCGGTTGTGTCGTTTAACATAACGGAAGACGAATTACTTATTTGAGGGATATACGGTAACACAAGATAGTTTGGAATATTTATAGAATCTTTAGAAAGATACACCCCAAAAGAGTTAATAGAATTTTGAGATTCGTTTGCTAAATTCACAAAGAATATTATGCAATACTTCTTGCCTTTCATTAAGCTATCAGCTAATTGAGCATAAACATATTCTCTATTATTTGGACTTTGATTAGCATATGCTCCCATTCCGGCATAAGCAATGCCTGTTCTCGCATATTGATATCCTACCGCATTTTGGGGGACTCCAAATGCAGCAATACCACATTGATGAAAATAATCAGGTGTTCCAGTAGTTGGACTATTCCACGGTACAGCCAAATTTATTTGAGCAATACCAGTAGGGCAAGCCGTTTTATCCTCAAAACTGTAATTATGAACCAGATTTTGAGCAAAAGAATTAATTACAAACAAAAAAGATATACTATGATATATAATTTTTTTCATAATAAACGAATCCCTAACAAAGATAGGGATTCGTTTTTTGCAGTAACTATTTTTGCAGTACAATCTTGTTTACCAATATTGTTTCATTATTAAATGACGTTTTCAGATAATAAACTCCTGAATCACATTCTGAAATATTCATCATCATTTGTTTGGTTCCATTAACAGCTATTCCGGATTGTTCAACTATTTTTCGGCCTGTAATATCATACAAAGCAACTGTTATATTTTTTGCCAATCCGTTTAAATTTAATGTAAATATATCATTCGCAGGATTAGGGAAAATATTAACCGTCAATTCTTCTTTACGATTATCTATACTTTTATAACCCGTAATATTGTTTTCAGGACTAGGTATATTACTATTGTTTTGTATAACAGTTGGATCATTTGTATTTTTCTTAATAGCCGGTTCGGTTCCATCACGGTAATCAAAACAATCGTCTGGATTATTAGGAATTTCTAAACAAACAAATTTTTCAATCCAAACGGGTGTACCTCCGGCATCATCTCGTATTAAAAATTTAAAATGATACGTTGCACCTTTCAAGAAAAAGCTAGCGGGAGGGTCGAATTCCGGAAGATTACCTATATTAAGCACATCAATAAGATTAATAAAATTACCGCACAATGGAAGAGCATCATTTACATTTACCAGATCTTCATCATTTACAAATAAATTAGGAGTGAAATGAGATGCTGTAAATAAAGACGGTCCTTCAACAGCATTATAAGAACTACTACATGGCAAAGTAAAAGGCACTGATCCATTCGGCCCACTGATTACCGGATAAATATCTATCTGAAAATAGGTTTGCGTTGGACTAAAGCTTTGGAAAATATCACAGTCTATCAATATTTCACAGTCATTGAAAATTAATAGCGGATCTACAATATTGGTAGGGCAGTTTGTTTCCTGTTGTATTGTTATAATATGGTTAGCAGTACATCCATTATTATCAGTGATGGTAAGCGTATAAGTTCCAACATCAAGCCCTGTAACATTAAGTGTTGTTTCGCCAGTGCTCCATAAATAAGTATATGGATTATTACCACCATTAATATTATCTTCATCTGCGCTAAAAGTTCCTTTAATTGTAGCGCTGCAACCCGCATTAGTTACTGTGTAAATGCTAAGTGTTGGTGCATCCAATACCTCTACTTCAACATCACGTGTTTTTGTACAACCGCCTGCATCGGTAACAGTAACTGTATAATCACTTGTGGCAGCAGGGCATACACTAACGGTAGAAGCAGTCTGACCTGTATTCCATAAATAAGTATATGGCGCAGTTCCACCACTCACGTTTGCTGTTACAGTTGCACAGCTGCCGGAACAAATGGTCTCATCGGCTACACTAACTGTGGGACTTGGATTAACAAATACTGTTACCTGATCGCTAGCAACACAGCCAAATGGAAGGCTTTCTGTTACAGTATATGTAGTAGTAACGGTAGGATTGGCAGTAACAATTTCATCCATTGATCCGCTAAACATAAGACTTGTTGAAGGTTGCCATGAATACGTTTGGGAATTATTGTTTGTTATTATTACAGATTCTCCCAAACAGATTGTTTTGTCTGGCCCAATATTTAAAACAGTCTGTATTACATCCACAAACGATAAAACAGAAGCGGTACAACCACCTGCATCAGTTACAGTTACTGTGTATTGGGTAGTTGAAGGCGGACAAACATTAATAGATGATCCTGTTTGACCGGTGCTCCATAAGTAAGTATAGGGAGGTATTCCTCCACTTGCTGTTGCGGAAGCAGTTGCGCAGCTGCCGGAGCATGCAACACCAGGTTCTGAATCTAGTGTTGGGGGAGAACCAACGGTTACGGTTACTATATCGGTCGCTATACATCCGTTTGATCCGGTAACACTAACTGTATAGTTAGCGGTAACACCGGGACAAACTGTAATTGAAGAAGTTGTTTCCCCATTACTCCATGAATAACTATAAGGCGTTGTTCCTCCGGTTACAGTAGGTGATATTGTGGCGCATTCTCCTACACAAATAGTAGGAAATACAACATTTATAATTGGTAAAGGGGCAACAGTAACAACTACCTCGTCAGTAACAGTGCAACCGTTTGGAGTAGTAGCAGTTACAATATAAGTGGTATTTACAGTGGGATTAACTGTAACTGTTATTCCTGTTAACCCACCGGGACTCCAACTGTATGTAGCATCAGGAAAAGGACAAGTTGGCGAACCAATAACAGTATTTTGTCCCTCACATGCAATTTTATCTTCACCTGCATCTACAGTAAGTGTAACTAATGAAAAATCATCAAGGAACACAGCTGTTAATATCTCTATTCCGCTAAATGCAGGCCGTTTTAAACGGAATTCTATATGGTCATATATACCTGCCTGGGCTGCTGTAATTGTAAAATCAACACAAACGGGCTGCCATGATAATGCAATCGCACTAGGGCTAACACCAAGAAATCTGGTTGGGCCGGAAGAACTTGTTAACCATACTTCCACTATACTTAATGAGTTATCAACTCCTATTATAGCTGTTCCAGCCATTTTAAAACACATATTATAACAGCCTGCTTTTAACAATTCTGTTAATTCCCCTCTTATGCGTTCATCAAAATATCTTGCGCCAGATGAGCCCTGAGAAGTAAACATCTGAATCCCTGCATAACGAGTTAAGCCACTGGGATCATTCAGTGATCCTGTGCCAGTCCATTTATTCATTGGAATGCAATAATTACCAGCTAATGGATTAGTGCATGTATTAGAATTTTTATCGAAAAGATCAGGACTAGCAGGACTGCAAGTAGTACAAGTGTTAGTTGAAGACCCCTTATCCCAAAATGTAGCAAACGAAATTTGTCCGGCTGCCGTAACCTTATTCTGTCCCATTTCTAAATCAGGATTTTTAATAAAATTACATATAACAGAGGTTGGATCAGGTGGCAAATTAGGACTGCGGTCAAATGGTGACGTTCCATCATTCGTAGTTTGCGTTGCTGTCACATCAACCGGAAAAGTGCCTGTAATTGTCCAGTTCCCTGAACCGTTAGCTGTAGTAGTAACAAGGTAAGTTTTTCCCTGATAGCCAACACAACCATCATTATCCTGAAATAATTCTATGGTAGCATTCGGTACAGATGTACCGCTTATTGTTGTAGCATTTGCACTTGTAATTACAGGAGCAGGTAAACCATCATTTCCGTTGGCAATAAGTTGTATCCCTAAACTATTTCCAGCTGATGTTGAAGCGTTACAAAAAATACTATTACGTTGTATTTTGTTCGCATCAGTAGTTCCTCCTCCGCCGGCATCAACAGCAACTCCGCTATTACCATTGTAAGCAATGGTATTGGCATCTCCTGCTGAGGAGGTTCCGCCTACTTGATTATCATGTGAACTATTGGTGATATATATACCATAAGCATTATTTCCAATGTTTTCTCCTGCAATTCCTACACCTATTTTATTGCCCTTAATAATGGTAAAATCGGGTCCGTTCAAGTAAATTCCGCTACTGCTGTTGCCGGAAATAATATTTCCTTCTCCTGATCCATTTCCTCCAATGGTACAAGTATTGGCGGTAGCAGTCATATATATTCCATTGCCTGTATTGCCAATATTTTGCGTGCCTGTTATGTCGGTTCCTATTTTATTGCCTTTTATTACTGCATTATTTCCATCTGCATTATATATCCCATCTCCGCCATTGCCTGAAATGAGGTTTCCTTCTCCTGTTGTAACGCCACCAATAGTAACATTATTTGAACCGGAAATCATGTAAATTCCGCTTCCTTCTTCATTACCAAAACGTAATGTGCCTGTTATATCTGTTCCTATTTTATTGCCTTTGATAATACTGTTATCACAGTTATTCAGGAATATTCCATGATTTGTATTGGCAGAAATTAAATTGCCTGAGCCTTGGGTCCCGCCACCAATTATCACCAAGCCGCCGGTTGCCTGTATTCCATATCCGGTATTTGCTTCGGCAACTGTGCCATTTATATTCATACCAATAATATTTGCCTTTATAGTAGCGCCTTTTACATAAATGGCTGCATCGGTATTTGTATTTCCGTTCCCGCTTATTACATTTCCCTTGCCTGTTGCACCTATGATATGGGCTTCTTTACCCGGAAAATAAATTCCATAATCTGTAAACCCCTTGATGTATAATCCGTAAATTTTTATTCCGTCTTTGGTGGAGGATGCTTCAATTCCTTTGCTGATGGCATTGTTCCCATTGATGATAATTTTGGGCCCTGGGCCCGCATATCCGTTGCCGGGTTGTATGCTGCCGTCAATGGTGATATTGTCTCTTGATATTACCGGCAATGCGCTTGTAAGTGTAATGGTATGCGGTGCAATACCTGAAATATTAAATGCAATGATATTTCCTACTGCTAAATTGGCTTGTGTAATTGCCCAGCGTAAGGATACACCATCGGTGGTGGTTCCGTTGGCTGTGCTGGTTACTGTGTAGGTGGCTGCATTTAATAGGGATGCAACAAAAAGCAGAACGGTAATGCTCAATGCTTTTGCGAATTTTTGGAAGAAATTCTTCATAAAATTGATTTTAAATTTCTGCTAAAATAGATTATTTTTTTAGATTGACCTATATAGTGGTTTTAAAATAGTGGTTTCTAAATAAAGGTAACTAAACAGGATTGAGTGATTTTCTTTTGTGGTTATGAAAAAGACCGATAAAAAACCACTTTCGAAAAAAAATACTGATAATGAACTATTAAAATTAGCCAATCGGATTAAAGCATTGAGAGTTAAAAAAGGATATACAAGCTATGAATATTTTGCTTATGAGCACAATATTTCACGTTCCCAATTTGGAAGATATGAAAAAGGGGAAGATTTAAGATATAGTAGTCTATTAAGAGTAGCTAAGGCCTTTGGAATGACCTTAGAAGAGTTCTTTAGCGAAGGGTTCGATTAATTTTAAGAGATCAAAATAATAATTAAAATTTTACATTCCCTGAATACTTTCCATCCCTTCGGTACTCACTTTGGTGTTTTTCCTCTTAAATAAAGAAGCATCAAATTTCCCGAAACGATAACTGAAGATTAAACGAAAAAATTGCTGATCCCGTATTCTGGAGAAGTTTTGTGTAAAGTATGGAGATTCGGAATATGTCTGATTTCTTTCTGTTTTGAAAACATCGGATACATTGAGGGTGAGCGATGCATTCCTGTTTTTCAAAAATTCATATTTCAAAGCAACATCCAATTCATATTTTGGTTTAACATAGCCCTGCACGGTTGAAACAGAGCCTCCTCCTCCATACATCCGCTGGCCACCGCTATTATTGCCCGTAGGAACAGCAGTTTCCGACTGATAGTCACCCGAGAGCTGGATGCTGATATTTTTGGGTAGTTTAAAAGTGGCGGTCACCTTGGCAAAATAGCTGAACTGTTCATTGGTTAAATTATTTTGAAGATTGCTTCCATTGATCACAGAATTATAAAAGTTAATGTTCATTGTTAAGTCAAGCCATTTTTTTATGGAATTTTTTGAAGTGAGTTCTAATCCGTAAGAATAACTGGAAGAAGCATTTGCATAGGTGTTAATAATAACATCTCTTGTTAAAAGCGTATCATATTCATTCACCTGATAACGGGTAATAAGGTTGGTAGTATTTTTATACCATGCGGTTACAAGAATATTGTTGGTACGATCAAAGTTTTTTAAATATGATAATTCGAGGCCATTTGTGAACTCCGGCTTTAATGCCGGATTCCCCCTGCTTAGATTTAATGAATCGGAATAATCAATAAAAGGGATCAAATGAAAAAAATTGGGCCGGTTAACCTTTCTTGAATAATTGAATTGCAGATCATTCTCATCATTTATGTTATATGTAACAGCAAGGCTGGGAAATAAACTTAAAGGATATTGATTTTTGAATTCTTTTCCTGTAGTGATCAGTTCGCCCTCATACAAGGAGCTTTCCAAACGCAAACCACCCTGGTAACTGATTTTTTTAACCTGGTGGCCAAATGTTGCATAAGCAGCGTATACCTGATCAGAGAAGATGTAATGATTATTTTGTCCTGCGATCAGGTAATATTCATTAGTGGAATAATCAAAAAGACTATTGTCATTTCGGTTCATGAAATTTTTGACCGAAGCACGTAATCCGGCTTCTATTTTCATTTTATCTCCAAGAGGATGTACATAGTCGGTTTGTGCAATAGTAAATTGATTGTCTCCGAAACCATCCTGCTTTTGAATGGCCTTATACCCTTCAGGAATATTGTTTACATCATAATATTGTGTTTCGAATAAACCGCCTGACTTATTTGTATTGCTGCTGTAATTAATATCAGCAGTTAATTCTCTTCCTTCTTTGGGAAATAAATGCTTGTATTGTAAAGAACCGCCTGCATTATTAAAACTTCTGTCCGTATTGGAAATTCTTTTATAATTAGAAGAAGGAGTTGTTGTAGAATAGAGAGAATCGGTCCGTGTGCTAAGTTCATCAGTAGGTTCAAACGCGCCCAATACATAATTTCCTGAAAGGGTTAGTGTATTCCTGTTATCAATGAACCAATCGATGCCGCCTCTTCCCATCCCAAAATATCCTTCAGAAACAGAATTATTTTTTTGGAAAACATTTGTTCTGGGATTTCCGATTAAATTATATCTATCTGTCTCCCCACTGCTAATAGACTTACGTTGGTTCAGCATTCCACTCAAAAAAACATTTATTTTCCCCTGTCTGGAATTGATATCAGCTCCAAGGTTCATTTTTCCTCTCATATCAATACCGGCACGTACGTTTCCGTTGTAGCCGATCTTTCGTTGTTTTTTTAATACAATATTAATTATGCCTCCCTGTCCGCCTGAAGCATCGTATTTTGCGGAAGGGTTGGTGATAAGTTCTATACTTTCAATAGCATCTGCAGGAATTTGATCAATAGTAAGAGTGGAGGGTCTTCCATCCACAAAAATTTGAGGAGAGGCATTGCGTAATGAAACGTTTCCATCCATATCTACATTTACAGATGGGACATTTTTCAGCACATCTTCAGCCGTTCCGCCTGTACTCGTAATATTTTTTTCTACATTGAACACTTTTTTATCAAGTTTAAGTTCCATTGCAGGCGCAGAACCATCTACTGTTACTTCACTTAACTGATTGATAGAAGGTTTTAGTTTTATATTACCCAGGTCCTTATCTATCTTATTTATCATAGCACCGGGATTTTGCCCCCCTTGCCCCATATCATTCATTTTTAAACCGAACGCAATTTTTTGTTCATGCAGTTTATAACCAACAAAGGAAATTTTTAATGTGTACCAACCAAATACGGAAAGATTTTCAATACTGAAATCACCATTTTGTTGGGTAAGCATACCGTCTAAAAGCGCCGGTTTCATACTTCTGGAAGCAGAATCCAGCTTATTTGCCCACATTTGTACAGAAGCAAATTCAACAGGCTTGCCGGTTACACTATCAATAACTTTCCCATAGAAACGCCCTGTTTTCAGCATGGGATTGTTCATCATGCCGCCTCTGTCCTGGGGTTGTTGAGCATGCAGTTGAAAAACGCATAACAGAAAAAGAATAGGAAGTATTCGATTTTTCATTACGAATATTGAACGTAATTATACAGCACAAATAAAGAGCCTGTTATCCCGTTTGTTATAAATATTAAATAAGGAATTAAAATTTACATTCGCAATGATGTAATTATTGTTTGCCGATTTATATTCTTCTTCAATGGATAATATTTCCAGATTTTTTAACTCTTCACGATCCTGAAAACGAATATATAATTTGATCGGAAAATCATATTCGATCTGTTTGATGCCATCTTCAATTTTATTTTTCCCGTTCAGGGCTTTTTTTAATTTCTTATAGCCGTATTTATAATCATAAGTCAATGCTGAAATATCTGATAATACTGCACTTCCTGTCGGATGACTTCCTGCGCCTTTTCCTACAAATGTTTGTTTACATGAATAGGCGCCTTCCACCTCCACGGCATTGTATTCATACAATACATTGTATAATTCACTCTCCCTGTCAACAAAATGAGGCAAGGCGTACACCCTGAATTTATCACCTACTTTTTGAGCGACACTTAGCATTTTGATCCGAAGTCCACGCTGTTTCGCATACAAAATATCTCCATAAGTTACATTTTGAATTCCGGTATTAAAAATATCCTCGGGTTTTAGTACGATACCAAATGCGTGGACGGTAAGCAATAAGGTCTTGAATTTAGTATCAAAACCTGCTACATCCAGCCAGGGATCAGTTTCCGCAAATCCGTTTTTTTGCGCGTCGTTCACGATCTCGGAGTAATCTTTATTTTCCAGCTCCATGCGGGTTAAAATATAATTACATGTTCCGTTCAGGATCCCTTTAACGCTGCTTAATAATTCATTATCATAATATTCTTCCAGGTTACGAATAATAGGAATACTGCCGCCGGCAGAGCCTTCATAAAGTAAAGCAACATTATTTTTTTCCTGAAGCTGATACAATTCCGGAAAATTTTCGGCTAACATTTTTTTGTTAGCCGAAACTACACTGACTCCATTATTCATTGCTTCTTTTACGATCGCAAATCCATCATTAGCGTTATCAATAAGCTCAACGATCACGTTTAAATTATTACGTTTTAGGATCTCGGCCCTGTCATACGTGAAAAAGGAAGCGTCTATTTTACGCTTTTTATTTTTATCTTTTATACAAATTTTTTCAATGCTGGCTTTTAATCCTTGCGAATGATTTAATACATCATATAAGCCTTGTCCCACACAACCAAAGCCAAATAACCCAATTGAAATGTTCTTGTTTTCCATATTTTTTAATTGTTGATTTATTGAGTTGAAGATTTAGTGATTTGAATTTTTATTTTCCATTTCACCAATTCACCAATTCTCTAATTTATAAATGTAAGCCGCATTCTGTTTTTGATTTGTTTACCCAGCGTCCGCTTCTTCCTTTGCCCGCTACAGTACAATGAAAACAGCCTACCGAATTATATCCCTGTGCTAATAAAGGATGTTGTGGCAATTCATGTTTTTTAATGTATTCCTGTGCATCTTTTTCTGTCTGGTCGATCAAAGGATAGAACTTGATGATGTCTTCCTTTTGTTCGAATACTTTTAAATTCTCCCTGTATGTATTTTGTGAGGTCATTAATCCAGATACCCACACTTCAAAATCTTTTTTGATCTTATCTATCGGCTCTACTTTATTAATAGAGCAGCATAGATCGGGATCAGTATTCCAGGTTTTATCGTCCTGCGTGAATTTGTTTTTCCATTCTTCAGGTTTTACATCCACCACTTTTAAATTCCAGAGCTTTGTAAGCTGTTCCTTATATTCGATGGTTTCATTAAAATGATACGTGGTATCTAAAAAATAAATAGTTTCTTCTGGTTTGATCTGATGAAACAAATGCAATAAAAAAACGGATGTTGTTCCGAATGAAGAAGTGAACAACACTTTGCTAAAATCTTTATACAACTCATGAATGCGCTGTTCAGGGCTTAGCAAGATGTATTTTTTATTTAATCCGTCAAGGGTCATTGTAATTTTTGTTCAAAATAATTGTTTTGCCCACCCACTTTCTCGATACGCTTCACTTCGTTTCGCTACTCGAAATGACTTAGCGCGCGGTCACTTCGAGTAATTGATCCCGCCTATAGCGGGAAAATGTATCGAGAAGCGTGTGAAGACTGATTCATGTGAAAATTATTTTTTTATTTTATCAATTAATACAGATGTTATTTTATTCAATTGTTTTACTTTATTTGCAAAATCCCCCTTTAAGTGTTCACGGAATTTATTTAAATTATCCATGCTTAATTGTGTTTCTTCCGGCAAGGCATCATTGAACACTTCCTTTAATCGTTTTGCGAGTGTTGGTGATTTACCATTCGTAGAGATCGCGATCTTCAGGTCACCTTTTTGTACAATGGAACCCAGATAAAAATCACAGAGATCAGGCGTATCGGCTACATTGATCAGTAATTTCCGTTTTTTCGCCTCTTCGCGGATAAAAGCGCTGAGTTCTTCATCTCCCGTAGCAGCAATTACCAGATCCTTATTGTCCAGATCAGTACTTTTAAATTCTTTTTCAAGGATCGTCAATTTATCAAACCGTGATTTAAAATCTTTTATTTCCGGCAATACATTTCTTGCAACCAGTGTTACTGTAGCAGCAGGGCTATTATTGAGCACTGCCGATATTTTTTCCAAACCAATAGTACCTCCTCCTATGATCAAAACATGTAAATGTTCTAATTTTAGAAAAACCGGGAACAGCTGATTTCCTGTACTTGTTGGCATTTTAGTTCAATAAATATTTCCAATCAGTTAAACTCGCAGGGAATTCCGGATGCAATTTCACCACATCGCCAATTACAATAATGGCAGGAGCTGCAATTTTTTCCTGCTGAGCAATATCAATGATCGTATCAATCGTTCCCAGTGCAATTTTTTCATTTGGTAATGATCCGTTCTGAATGATCGCAACAGGCGTATCCGACTTTTCATTTTGTTTAAATACATCTACGATCTCCGCTAATTTATTCAGGCCCATTAAAATCACAACAGTAGCTGTTGATTGTGCGGCCAATTTTATATCATTTGAAAGTTTTCCGCTGCTTGTTGTTCCTGTGATCACCCAAAAACTTTCGCTGGTACCGCGATGGGTAACAGGGATGCCTTGTAATTCGGGAACTGCAATAGAACTTGAAATACCCGGAATAATTACTGTTTCAATATTAAAAGATTCAGCATGCGCCAGTTCTTCATAACCACGTCCGAATACAAAAGAATCGCCGCCTTTCAAACGCACCACGTGCCCGTGCGAAAAAGCGAAATCAACGATCAGGGTATTTATTTGGTCCTGTGTGTATGCATGATTGTTTTTACGTTTCCCAACATAAATTTTCAATGCATCGACAGGAGCATATTTTAATAATGCAGGGTTTACCAACGCATCGTATAAAATTACATTGGCAGAAGCAATGGCCTCAACACCTTTTACCGTGATCAGATCAACATCACCGGGGCCGGCACCTACAAGAGTAAATTTTGGATTATTTTTCATGTTTTAAATTTTTAGACCTCACCCCAACCCTCTCCAAAGGAGAGGGAGTCGTAAAGTGTTATTGATAGTATTTTTATTATGACAATTCTGTTTTTACTTGCTTTTCACGAGCTTGTTTGGCTTGTGCTAAAAATTCTTTTGTTTCTTTTAAATATTTTGTAGCAAATCCTTTTGAAGGTTCATTTTGGTTGATCTGTAAAACAAAATCTTTAAATGTTCCATTAATTTTTATTTCTCCCGTTTCTACAAAGTGCTTATCAAAATCACTGATGATACCATGATGCGTATTTGTAGAAACATTTTTTCCTAATAACAGTGCTTTTGCAGCGCTGACACTTGTTGCATAAGTATGATAAATGCTGTCTGCAAACATGTTTTCAGAAAAAGCGCCTTCCGCCCATTCCATTTTTTCATCCGCTTCAAAGATCAATGTTGCAACAAGGTCGATCATTACACCGGCACATTCTCCGACACCAATTTCTGTTTTAAATTTTTCCGTTTGTTCCCAGTCGATGTATTCCTCAGGCTGAAGCGTACTGTTATCAGCATGGGGTTTTAATAACTGGTAGAAATAATCTTTTCCTTTCTTGTCGTAATAGGTATTAAAATATTCTCCTTCGCCCGTGTTTTTTTGGAAGTCATCTAGCAGTGTGCGAAGAACTGCAGGACCACGTTTACTTGGGATCTTAATTACTTTATCAGAGATGCGTCCATCACCATAGCCAACAACACCGCCACCTAATAATAATTGTAAAGCAGGTACTACTGCTGTTCCATGTTTAAACGAACTTCCGTGGAAACCAATCTGCGCTAAACTATGCTGTCCGCAGGCATTCATGCAACCGCTTATTTTTATTTTGATATCATTGTTAAAAATAAGATCAGGATATTCTTCAATGATCACACGTTCCAGCTCTCTTGAAAT
>JBQTHQ010000167.1:0-35583 GCA_052389695.1 Bacteroidota bacterium
GACATCAAAAAATTGTTCCCAAGAACAATACACGCTGTTACTTTGAACGGCTTTCTGATTAAGTTAATTTTATTCGTATTTGGACTACAAATAAATAAAATTACTAACTAGCAACTTGAATTAAATAATAACTATAGGATTTGCCTGAAAATCAACTATTTTTCTATAATTTTTTATATAAAAACAGTTTTTATTTTACCTTTGCCTTAACCGATTAATATAAAATTATAACAGAATATGAAGACATATTTTATTCTTTTTCTTGTAGCAATAGGTGTAAATAGTGAATTATTCTCTCAATCCGGAGAAGGATGCTTTGACGAGAATACCCGAATAATTAATTTGGGAATAGGTTTTGGAGGGGGTAGATACTATAAAAGTGCAAAAAAAGGACATGGGTATAGCTATAAAACAACCCCTGCTTTTAGTTTAAGCTATGAACAGGCCTGGAAACCAAAACTTGGTCCGGGATATTTAGGAATAGGTGCTTATATGGGGTATCAAAACGCAAGTTACCGTTATGACTATTCTTATAGTAATTATAACGGCAATTCTAATTATGGCAACTTTTATTACAGGCACCATTGGAATTATTTTATGTTTGCTGCACGGGCTGCCTATCATTGGGACAAACTAAATTCGGAAAATGCAGAGGTTTATGGAGGAGTTATATTAGGTGCGCGTATACAAACCTATTCCTACACTACCAATGATCCCTCACCGAACAATTATAAACTAAACGATAATTCTTTTTACCCGGCCGCCTCCCTTCTTGTTGGTGCGCGCTGGTATTTTGTTCCTAAAGTCGCTGCATTTATAGAGGCGGGATATGGTATTTCTTATATTACAGGAGGGATAAGTTTTAAATTCTAAAGATTTGTATTCAAAATTCTTATTTGCCTTGCATTTTAGTGTGAAATAATTTGCTTTTACCATTTCCTTTTTTAATCTTTGGTAAGATCAAATTAATATTCACCAAAATCCATAACCATGCGCAAAATTTACATCTCCATGTTATTTGCCTTTGCAGGCTTGTCTGCTTCATATTCACAATGCAATATGATTGACGTCCCTTTATCAGAAAGGATAAATACATCAACTGCTATTTTTGAAGGAAAAGTAGTTGATAAAGTATCTTTTTGGAATTCGCAGCACACCAATATATTCACTGCAAATAAGATCGAAATATATAAAGTTTTTAAAGGCGATATTTCTTCCACCTTTGTTGAAATAATCTCTGAAGGCGGAATTGTAGATGATCAGATGGAAATTGTAACACCCAGCCTGGATCTTAGCAAGGATGAAACAGGTATTTTTATGGCTCAGCAGGCATCTACCAATAACTCTCCGGGCAATATCCAAAATCATTTAAAATTTGAAACTGTTGCAAGTACCGAGGGTTTTGTTAAGTATGACCTTATTGAGCAATCTGCATATGATGGATTTAATAAATATACCAATATACAGGAACAATTATATAATGCGATCAGTGACCAGGTGGGCAGCAGTTTCAAAGTTGTTAAACCTTTTAATATTGATGAAGCAAGCAATAATACGAACAGAAATATGCTTGCTCCTATTACCAGCTTTAGCCCAACTACTATTAATGCAGGTACTCTTAGTGTACTAACAATTAACGGAAGCGGTTTTGGAACAAGTGGTACAGTATCATTTAAAAATGCAGATGATGGAGGCGCAACATATATAAATGCAAATGCGCCTAATATAGTTTCATGGACCGATGGTCAGATCCAAGTAAGAGTTCCCTCAAAAGCAGGAACAGGAACAATAAGAGTAAACTCAACCGTATCAACTGGTACTTTAACTGTTACTTATAATCAAATGACTGCGATAGACGGAAGCAATGTTGAGAACCGTATGAAACTCAGAAACCATAATACAACCGGAGGGTATACCTTTAAGTTCAATACTAATTTTAACACGAATACAGCAGCTGTTGCCGCTTCCAACAGAGCAATGGAAACATGGAGATGTGCTACTCAACGTAATATGATCACATCCGGCACTTCCTCAATCGGTTGCCAGGCAAAAGATGGAACCAACATTATAAGCTTTGACGCAGGATGTGTATTAGGAGGCAACCTGCTTGGGAAAACATTTACTTATTATGATGCATGTAGCTCGGGAGGCACTTGGTATTGGACTCTGACACAGATTGATATTATTTTTGCTGCTGCTGCCGGCGGTGGTGTATGGAACTATGGGCCCGGAGCGACAACAGGTGGAAAATATGATTTTGAATCCACAGCCTTACACGAGTGGGGACATGCTACTCTTGAAGGCCATGTTATCAATGCACCTAAATTGATGCACTGGGTAAGAGCCGCAAATACTGATGTTCGTACACTTGATGCAGCCATTGATATTGCCTGCGGTAATGAAGTTGTTACACGCAGTATTACTACAAACGCTTGTGGCCCTACTGTTATGACCAAACTTGGTACATCTTGTATTACAGGAATAACAGAAGAAGAAGCAAACAACAACGTAACTATTTATCCTAATCCATTTGATAATTCAGCTATACTTCATATCAATAACCCGGGAGAAAATGTATCTGTTGCATTGTATGATGTATTGGGTAAAGAAGTAAAACGAATTACAAACATTAAAAATGAGAATGTACTGATCAGCAGAGATAATCTTCCTGACGGAATTTATTTCTACCTGGTAAAAGACAACGAAAAAACAATAGCAACAGGAAAAGTGATCCTTGCTAACAACAACTAAAATTTTCCTGTAAATATTTAAATGACTCCGCTTGACGATGTTAAGCGGAGTCATTTTTTTTATAACTTCGCATCACAAAATTTACAAACCATTTAAAAAATATACACATGTCATTAGTAGGAAAAAAAGCGCCGGTATTTAAAGCGCAGGCAGTAATTAACGGAGGAACGATCGTACCTGATTTTTCTCTTGACCAATATTTAGGAAAAAAAGATGTGATCTTCTTTTTCTATCCAAAGGATTTCACCTTTGTTTGCCCGACAGAGCTTCATGCTTTCCAGGAAAAGCTGGGAGAATTTGAAAAACGTAACGTAGCAGTTGTTGCCTGTTCAACAGATACAGAACAATCACACTGGGGATGGTTACAAATGCCAAAAGCACAGGGAGGAATACAGGGAGTGAAATACCCTATTGTTGCTGATACCACAAAAATAATCTCCATGAATTTTGATGTATTATCCGGTGATTATGAAGTGGATGAAAATAATGCATTGATCGCAACAGGCCCCATGATCGCTTTTCGCGGATTATTTTTAATAGATAAAAAAGGTGTGATCCGACATTTGTTGATCAATGATCTTCCATTAGGGCGTAATGTAGATGAAGCAATACGCATGGTGGATGCTTTACAATTCAACGAAGAAAATGGAGAAGTTTGTCCGGCTAACTGGAACAAAGGTGATACAGCCTTAAAAGCTACACATGATGGTGTTGCAAGTTATTTAGCAAAAAATTAAGTGAGTGATATTTATAAGAAGCACCCGGTTCGAAAGAGCAGGGTGTTTTTTTATACAGTAACCAATTTGAAGGAATTTTCAGGAATATCTTTTATATCTCCTACCAGCACATCCCCATCTGCATCCAAAGCTTTAAGAGTAATTTGTTTCAGCTGCCTCATAAGATTAGGATTATAAGATGTTTTCACTTTTATGTAATTATCCGTAAAGCCATGCATAAACCCTTCTTTATTATCCATTTCAAACAACACCACACGGGTTTCACCTAAATGCTGCTCATAAAAATGACGTAATTTTTTTGCAGAGAGAATGCGTAACATTTTATTCCGTTTTTTCCGGACAGCAAGCGGAACAACATTTTTCAAATGAATGGCATCTGTATTATCACGCTCAGAATAAGTAAATACATGCAAATAAGAAATATCCAATTCATTTATAAAATTATATGTTTCCAAAAAATCTTCATCCGTCTCACCCGGAAATCCAACGATCACATCCACACCGATACAACAATGCGGCATCAGTGATTTAATTTTAGAAACACGCTCAGCATACAATTCACGTAAATATCTCCTGCGCATTGCTTTCAGCATTTTATTGCTGCCCGATTGCAAAGGAATATGAAAATGGGGTACAAAACGTTTTGAAGTTGCTACATATTCAATGATCTCATCTTTCAATAAATTGGGCTCAATGGAAGATATCCTGAAACGTTCTATCCCTTCTACTTTGTCCAGCTCTTTTACTAAACCAAAAAACGTTTCTTTTTTTTCTTCTCTTTCGACTTTAGACTCAAGACTTTGAACTTGTTTCCCAAAATCCCCAAGGTTCACTCCTGTCAAAACGATTTCCTTTACATTTTCGGACGCAATGTTTCGTGCATTCTTCACAGCATTTTCAATACTATCACTGCGGCTGCTGCCACGGGCTAATGGAATCGTGCAAAAGGAACAATTATAATCACAACCATCCTGCACTTTTAAAAATACACGGGTGCGATCTCCAAAGGAATATGCGTCTACAAAAAAGTTAGCCTCTTCTATTTCACAACTATATACTTCCGCTTTTGATTTTTTGGTAAGATCGTTCAGGTAATTCAACAATTTAAATTTTTCGGAAGCTCCTAACACAAGATCCACTCCTTCAATATTCGCGATCTCTTCAGGTTTCAATTGCGCGTAACATCCCACAACCACCACATAGGCATCGGGTGATACATTCAGAGCTGATTTTACGATCTGCTTGCATTCCTTATCGGCATTAGCCGTAACAGAACAGGTATTGATCACATACACATCCGAAGGTTCCTTAAAATCCACCTTCTGATATCCCTGCTCTTCAAATAATCGTGCAATAGTGCTTGTTTCGGAAAAATTGAGTTTACAACCCAATGTATGAAATGCTACTTTTTTCATTTGTGTTGCGAATTTAATCAAAATCATCGAAACCCTACCAAATACCAATTTGTACCAATGTACGAATTACCAATTTTGTACTAATACAAAATCATGAATCTGTGAACGTCCAATCAGCCTATATCAATTGGTATATTAGTATGTATTAGTAATTAGTAGATCTATTGTTAAAAAAGATGTTAATAATTGAAATCCCCGCTGCCACTTTAGAGCTAAATCATTTGCTAAACTTGAACTAGAATAAAACCCTCATGAAAAAAAGCATTTTATCATTTTCAATTCTTCTGTTAATTGCATCCTGTTCACCTGATGATAAAAAGCAGGATACACGTACCGTTTTTAAGTACAATGAAATGGCGGGCATCTCTTCACTTGACCCCGCTGCTGCTCGCAATTATGAAAATATCTGGGCGGTTAACCAGTTGTATAACGGGCTGGTTGAAATGAACGATTCACTTCATATTGTTCCGGGTATTGCTAAATCATGGAACATTTCAAGTGATGGACTCATCTACACTTTTCATTTAAGTAAGAATGTTTTATTCCACGATCATGAATTATTTACCGATGGAAAAGGCCGTAAAGTAACTTCCGGCGATTTTGTATACAGCTTCAATCGTTTACTGGACCCAAAAATATCAGGGGCAACTACATTATTGACCTATGTCGACAAAAAAGGTTTTGAAGCGCCTGATGACAGTACATTCGTAATTCATCTCAGCCGCCCATTTACTCCCTTCTTAGGGATCCTGACCATGAAATATTTTTCTGTTATTCCAAAAGAAGCGGTGGAACATTATAATGAAGAGTTCCGCAGAAATCCTGTAGGTACTGGTCCATTCAAATTTAAAATGTGGGAAGAAGGATCTAAAATGATCTTTGTTAGGAATCCAACTTATTTTGAATTTGAGGGAACTGACCGTTTACCCTATTTAGAAGCTGTTGCTATTTCTTTTATTAAAGACAAAGAAACCTCTTTCCTTGATTTTTTACAAGGGAATCTAGATATGGTTTCCGGTGTAGATGCGATCAATAAAGATGAAGTATTAACGGATGATGGAACATTAAAAGATGAATTTAAAGATCGTTTTACACTTTATGCGCAACCCAGCCTAAAAACTGATTATCTGGGATTTTTAATTGATGAAGATCTCCCGAATGTAAAAAATTCACCATTAAAGAATAAAGCCATTCGCCAAGCGATCGGTTATGGGATCGATCGTGCAAAAATGGTGAAATACTTACGTAAAAATTTAGGCAGAGCTGCTACTTCTGGTTTTATTCCTCCGGGCTTTCCTTCATTTGATGAAAATAAAGTAAAAGGATATGATTACAATCCCGAAAAAGTAAAAGAATTATTATTTCTTGCAGGTTACCCGGATGGAAAAGGATTGCCTGAAATACCTTTATATACCACCGAACAATATTTGGATATAGCAGAATACGTTCAGGCTAAATTATCTGAACTGGGAATTAAAATACGAATTGAAGTGGAAAAAGCTTCTGTGCTTTATCAGGATATCGCCAATACTAAAATTAATTTTTTCCGTAAAACATGGGTAGCGGATTATCCGGATGCTGAAAATTTCCTGTCCCTATTCTATAGCAAGAACTGGAGTCCAAAAGGATTTAACTACACGCACTACAACAACCCGCAATTTGATATATTGTATGAAAAATCGCAATCGGAATTAAATGATTCCATTCGCTATGATCATTATCGCCAAATGGATCAATTATTAATTGATAATGCTCCTATTGTACCGCTTTATTATGATGAAGTGGTACGATTGGTACAAAATAACATCAGCGGATTGAGTTCTAACTCCATGAATTTACTTTCCTTAAAAAAGGTCAAAAAGAACAACATCCATTAAAGAGCAGTTGAGGTTCATCATTTGTTTTTAGTGAAATTCCTTCTATCTTAGCATTAACGATTTGCCTGAACAACCCATAAATAATTCTATTTTGTTGCTACCCAATAAATGAAAAAAAGATTTCTTTATCTTCTGTCCATCCTGTTAATTACATCGTGTGCATCTGAAAGTACCAAACAAGAAGCTCCTATTATTTTCAAATACAATGAAGTGACAGGTATTACTTCACTTGATCCTGCTGATGCAAGTAATTATAAAAACATCTGGGCTGTTAATCACTTATATAATGGGCTGGTTGAAATGAATGATTCACTTCATATTGTACCATCTATTGCTAAATCATGGGAAATATCAGCTGATGGGTTAACCTATATCTTCCATTTAAACAATACAGTTTTATTTCATGATCACGAGTTGTTTGCCGGTGGAAAGGGGCGTAAAGTTTCTGCCGGCGATTTTGTTTATAGTTTTAATCGTTTACTGGATACAAAAATTTCGGCCGCTTATACATTACTTACGAATGTAGACAACAAGAATAAAAAAGGTTTTGAAGCACCTGATGATAGTACCTTTATAATTCATCTCAGCAAACCTTTCACTCCTTTCTTGGGAATTTTAACCATGAAATATTTTTCAGTAATTCCTAAAGAAATAGAAACCCATTACATGGAGGATTTCCGAAAAAATCCAATAGGTACAGGACCATTTAAATTCAAAACATGGGAAGAAGGCTCTAAACTGATCTTCGTTAAAAATCCAACTTACTTTGAATTTGAAGGTAATGAACGATTGCCTTATTTAGATGTGGTTTCTATTTCTTTTATAAAAGACAGGGAAGCTTCCTTTCTTGATTTTTTACAAGGCAATTTAGATATGGTTTCAGGTATAGAGGTTATCAATAAAGATGAAGTATTAACAGATGACGGAACTTTAAAGGATGAATTTAAAGGACGTTTTATACTGGATGTTCAACCCAGTTTAAAAACAGATTACATTGAACTAATTGGCGAGGATTCTCCGATGAAAAATAAAGCCATTCGCCAGGCGATCAGTTATGGAATCGATCGTAAAAAAATGGTGCAATTTTTACGTAAAAACATAGGAAAGGCAGCCTCTTCAGGTTTCGTCCCTCCGGGGTTCCCTTCATTTGATGAAAGTAAAGTAAAGGGCTATGATTATGATCCTGAAAAAGTAAAGGAGCTGTTGTTCCTGGCAGGTTATCCTGAAGGCAAAGGGTTGCCGGAAATCCTTTTATATACTACTGAATCATATTTGGATATTTCAGAATATATCCAGTCCAAATTATCTGAATTTGGAATTAAAATAAAAATTGAAGTGCAAAAAACTTCGGTATCAAATGAAAATGCGGGTATAGCTGCAATTAATTTCTGGATAGCGGATTATCCGGATGCAGAAAATTTCTTATCCTTATTTTATAGCAAGAACCGGAGTGCGGATGGATATAGCTTTACGCATTATTATAACCCGCAATTTGATATCCTGTATGAAAAATCACAAGCAGAATTAAATGATTCCATTCGTTATGATCATTACCGCCAGATGGATCAGCTATTAATGGATGATCTACCGCTAATACCATTATATTATGATGAGGTCATACGGTTGGTGCAAAATAATATCAGCGGATTAAATTCTAATTCCATTAATGTATTGTCGCTGAAGAAAGTGAAGAAAAGTCAATAGTTGCTAGTCCTTAGTCTAAAGACTTTAGACTCAATACTAAAAACTAATTTATTTCTAAATAGCAACAAACAGGATAATGATCGGACAATTCCTGACGAATGGTTCTAAAATCGTAGGCTTTAAAGCTTTTGCTATATAAAATATAATCGATCCTGAAAGAAGGGAACACACCTATATAACTTTTTCCAAATCCATTTCCGCTTTCAATAAATGCATCACTCAGCGTATTTGCAATTGTACTGTATGTGTATGATCCGGGCGTATCATTAAAATCGCCGCATACAATTACAGGATATGGGGAGGCCGCAATACTCATCTCGATAAGATCAGCCTGTTTTGCACGTTTGATAAATGCCAGCTTTAAACGTTTGAAAATATTTTTTGAATGTTCAATGTCTTCTGTTTCCACGTTATTTTGAAGATCCTCCACGTACTGATAATCCTCCTTACTAAAGGCAATGGATTGTAAATGCATATTGTAAATGCGTACTGTATCATTCCCCATTTTAATATCTGTATAAATACAAATGTTATTGCTTTCATATCCAAAATCCACTTTTCCTTTTGAAATAATAGGATAAGCGCTAAAAGTGGCTATGCCCCAGTGGTGAATACGTTTTACATGCGTAGTGTATTCCACATGTACATATTTTGCTTTTTGAAAATGTATCAGTGAATCTAAATTATTAAGCCTGCTGCTATCACGGGAAAAAAATTCCTGTAAACACATAATGTCGGGAGCTTCGTCGCCGATCAATTCAAAAATATTGGCCCTTGTTTCTAAATTATGACTCCAATTATATAAGTCGAAATTTTTAACATTGTATGACATTACTTTAACTGATTTCTTTGTACTGTCAGGAACATCACTTAAGCTAAACTGTACAAAACGCTGCAGATTGGACCAACCTGCCAGAATAATGATCAAAGAATAGATCCCGCGTTTCTTTAATTGTACAAACCAATAGATTACAAAACAGATATTGATGATAACCAATATCGGATAGAACAACCCGAAAAAAGCAATGAAAGAAAAATTTTGGGGACTCACCTCTGCTGCCAGATAAGAAGTAAGCAATGCAACTGCCGCCAAATGATTGCAGAACATAGCAATCTTATTGAAAAAGTAGCGTTTGCCTTTTCTTTTTTTTATTTCTGTCGGTGAGCTTTGCTGCAAAGTATTCTTTTTTACTAATGCAATTTACAGAAATATCTACGAATTATCCCTATGGGACGAATTTATACGAATATACAAATCATAGATGTGTTAAAGAATAACCAATTTTCCAATAACTAATAACCAATAACTATTTCACCACCCCATAGATCGCCTGATGGATCAAACTGCGAATACCGGATTTGGAGAGTTTATTATTTTCGGCATCGGGATAAACACGGTTAGATAAAAAGATATATATCAATTGATTTGCAGGATCGGCCCAAGCCAAAGTACCTGTAAAACCCGCATGACCAAAGCTTAAATAGGAAACTTCTTTGCAAACCGGACTATCTTTTTCCGGATTCATTTCGGGTTTGTCAAAACCAAGCCCTCTTCTATTGTCAACACATTGACATCTGGTGAATTCAGAAACGGTAGTTGAATCAATGTACCTTTTATCACCATACGTTCCATAATTCATAAATAGCTGCATCATCACTGCCACATCATTGGCATTGGAAAACACTCCGGCATGTCCTCCTACTCCACCCAACATGGCCGCACCCTGATCGTGCACATCTCCATGGATCAATTGTTTACGAAATTTTGCATCGAACTCCGTAGGTATAAGGCGGTTTAATTCAAACCGTGCCTGAGGCCTATACCCCATTGTTGGCAGACCAAGCGGAGAATAAAATTTATTTTGTACATAAATATTCAAAGCATTCTTCGTTTCCTGTTCTATGATTTTTTTCAAAAAATAATATCCAAGATCGCTATACAGATATTTTCCGCTTTCTTTTAATAAAGGAGATTCCACCAATTGTTTATAGATCGTATCTTCATAATTCTTATTGATATACATCCCTTTGGCTACACGTTTTGTATAAAAATCATTTGGTGTCGAATTAAAAATGCCTTCTTTATAAACACCTTTTGTTATTGTTTTCTGCCAGAAGGGGATCCAGTCCCTCAAGCCTGCCTGATGGATCATCATTTCTCGCAAAACAATATTTTGTTTGTTACTGCCTTCCAATTCCGGTAAATAAAAACACAAACGCTCATCCATATTTATTTTTTTTTCATCCACCAGTTTCATTACACTTGCGGTAGTAGCAGCAATTTTAGTGATGGAAGCGATATCATAGAGATCATCATTCTTTACTTTTATTTTGTTTTCATACGTATGATGTCCAAATGATTGCTGATAGATCACTTTTCCATTCTTTGCAACCAACACCTGGCAACCGGGAAATACCTTATCTTTTATGCCTTTCAATACGATCGTATCAATTTGGGATAAGGCTTTTGAATCAAAACCCAACTCTTCGGGAATGGTGTATTTAAAACGAATTGCTTTTGTTTGGATACCTGCACCTGCAGTATAATATGAATTAGGAGTGACCGGTAATTTACCTGCAGCAGCAATGCCTCCAAAAATTAATTGCGCGGAATAATTGGCGCTGTAATCATTGTCTTCATAACTCATGATCAATCCATCAGCCAGTTGCAAGCTATCCATTTTTGCAAGGATGTATGGGTTTGCAGCAATGTTTACAATTACTTTAGATCGTTGCATCACTGTTTTCAGCATGGCCATTACCTGCGGAGTTAAACCAAAATTTTTATCCGGTTTATTATTAGTGTTGTTGATGTGAACGATCACCAGGTTATAGTTTTTTAATTGCGTTAAAACAGTATCAAACTCATTCTGCTTTGCGTCTTTATTTACTCCGAAATGTTTTATCGGAATATAATTGGAAAGTGTTTCCTGAAAAATAGTTGACTCCTTATAACCCAATGAAAGCGATGCGATCCTTAAGCTATCAAGATTTTGCAGGGGGATAATATTATTTTTATTCTGCAATAATGTAAGGGACGCCTCTGTTAATTTACGGTTGATCAGGTCTGCCTGAGGTGTATTGAGATCAGTATATAAACTATCTAATTTGATCTCAGAATAATGATTTAATCCGGTCCATTGTTTTACCAGTAAAATTTTCATACAACGTTTATCAATTTCTTCCTGTGAAATATCACCACGTGAAATAGCTGCTTTGATCTCTTTAATAGCGGTAGGAACATCTTCTGCAAACAACAATACATCATTACCGGCGATCAATGCCTTTGCATCTACTTCACCGGGTTTATAAAATTTACTTACTCCTTTCATGTTCAAAGCATCTGTAAAGATCAAACCTTTAAAACCCAAAGTATCTTTCAATAAACCGGTAACAATTTTTTTGGTGAGTGTAGATGCCTGGTTAGCTGTTGTATCTAAAGCAGGAATAAATAAATGTGCTACCATGATACTCCCTAACCCCTGACTGAATAATTCTTTGAAAGGATAAAGTTCCAGCGTATCTAATCGCTGGCGTGATGATTTTACAGTGGGTAATGTTTTATGCGAATCACTGTCGGTATCACCATGGCCGGGAAAATGTTTGGCATTGGCTAATACTCCGTTATCCTGCATGCCTTTCATATACATGGCTGCTTTACGTGCCACATTGTATTTATCTTCCCCGAACGAACGATTGCTGATCACCGGATTCAAAGGATTATTATTTACATCCACCACAGGCGCAAAATTTATTTGCATTCCTAAACGTTTACACTGGCGGGCAATTTCAGCGCCCATTTCATAGATCAAGCTATCATTTTGAATAGCACCCAAGGTCATTTGACGGGGAAACTTTGTGGTGCTGTCCAAACGCATGGCAAGCCCCCACTCGGCATCCATCGACATCAATAAAGGCACTTTTGAACCCGACTGATAATAATTAGCCTGAAGGGCTTGACGTACAGGGCCTCCTTGGAAAAATATCAATCCACCGATTTTATACTCATCCACTAATTTTTTTATTTCTGTCAGATGTGCCCTGCCTTTATTGGAATAAGCAGCTACCATAAATAATTGGGCAATACGTTCATCAGGTGTCAATGTTTTAAAAACCGAATCCGCCCAGTGTGTATTGCGCATGTAAAATGGAGGGTCCTGTACGGGAGCTTTGGGGATAAAACTTAGAGAAAGTAAAGTAATCAGGGAAAGTATAGTGAACAGAGTCTTTTTCATCAATAATGATAATGTTTATTTCACAGAGTTACACAGAGAAGACACTGAGTACCACTGAGTTTTATAATCTATTAATATTTGAGAGATCATTTCCTTTCTTTACTCCGTGAAACTCTGTGCCTCCTCGGTAATTCTCTGTGTAACAATTAGCATGCTAAAAGTACTATTAATAGAAGATTGAGTTAAAATACAGTATTTATACTTTTCAACTTTCAAATGTTAATGAGATTCCAGGAATGTTTCTCGCAGATAACGCAGATTTACGCAGATTTGTATACTACGAATTACGAATATTCGCGAATTATTAATAAAGTTCAGATTAAATGTTTAAAAAGTTGTTCAGCATAATGGTTTTGATGATTACCGTACTAACGGTCAACCTGCTTACGGGTTATATCACCGATTATATCATTCATTACAAAGTGGATATCGATCCTTACAAGTTCACTGCCATTGCCATGCTAGGGCTGGTATTTATCCTGGTACCGGCTTATAGCTACCTGAATGACCGTGTAGAAATTTTAATTGCAAGAACACTTTTATCAGGAAGTAATTCATTTGGGAAAATACTGGGGCTGTTCATTTCCTTTGGGATCATCTTTAGTATTTTATTTGCGATTTATTTGAAGGAGTGGTTTCATATTAGTTTGATAACAGTAATAAAAAACAAGCTATTTTAATACACTATTTCCTCCAAAAATCGCTCTGCTAAATCCTCTTCATTCCATTATTAATATTATTTTTGTTAGGAGGAATTAGTCATGCCAGATATCATTCAACTTTTACCCGATTCAGTCGCTAACCAGATTGCTGCAGGCGAGGTGGTGCAACGCCCCGCTTCTGCCGTTAAGGAATTGATGGAAAACGCGCTGGATGCGGGAAGCACCAATATTAAGCTGATCGTAAAAGATGCGGGCAAAACCCTTATCCAGGTCATTGATAATGGCTGCGGAATGAGTGAGACCGATGCCCGTATGAGCTTTGAACGTCATGCTACTTCCAAGATCCGTAAAGCGGAGGACTTATTTGCAATCCGAACAATGGGGTTCAGAGGGGAAGCAATGGCATCTATCGCTGCTATTGCTCAAGTGGAGTTAAAGACCAAACGCATCGGTGATGAAGTAGGCGTTAAAATTGACATTGAAGGAAGCGAGGTTAAAAACCAGGAAGCTTGCAGTTCTCCTGAAGGAACATCCATCTGCGTGAAAAATCTATTTTATAACATTCCTGCCCGAAGGAATTTTCTGAAAACTGATTCTGTTGAACTACGCCATGTGATCGAAGAATTTCAACGTGTAGCGATCCCTAATCCTCATATTGCTTTCAGCCTGCATCACAATAACACCGAGATCTTTCATTTAGAAAGCGGATCTTTAAAACAACGCTTAATGGCTATTTTCGGAAGCTCTTACAATACACGTTTGGTTCCTGTTGAAGAAGACACAGATATTGTAAAGATAAAAGGGTTTGTTACCAAACCTGAGTTCGCTAAAAAAACCAGAGGTGAGCAATTTTTTTTTCTGAACAAACGCTTTATTAAAAATCCGTATCTGCATCATGCAGTTCAATCGGCATTTGAACAATTATTACCTGCTGATAGTTTCGCTTCTTACTTTTTATTACTGGATGTGGACCCTAAGACCATTGATATCAATATCCACCCCACTAAAACAGAAGTAAAATTTGAAGATGAAAGAGCCATTTACGCTTTCCTGCGTTCGACAGTAAAAAAATCATTGGGTCAATTTAATATCTCCCCTAGTTTGGATTTCAACCAGGAAGCACATTTATACAATATGCCTGTGAAACCCGCTGATGGAATCATTAAGCCGCCGACAATAAAAGTTGATCCGAATTATAATCCTTTTAAAACAGAAGATAAATCATACACAAAGCCGCAACCTTCTGAACGCGAATTATCCAATCGCGCTAACTGGGAAAAAATGTATGACAGACATGCGAATAATGAACTAGAAATAAAAAAACAAGAGGAACCCCAACAAACCATCAATACCGACTGGGACAGTGAGCTGCATGAAAGCAATAAAAAATCTACTTATCAACTCCATAATAAATACATTTTATCACATATCAAAACCGGTTTTATGGTGATCGACCAACAAGGTGCGCATGAACGCATTTTGTATGAGCGCATCTTAGATGCATTTGAAAAACAAAAATCGTCTACACAACAGGAACTGTTTCCAAAAACAATTGAGTTGAATTCTGCCGATTTTGCATTGGTAAAAGAATTACATGATGAGATCAAAGCAATGGGATTTGATATCCGAGAATTTGGTAAAAATACCTATGTGATCCATGGTATTCCTGCAGATACGGCCGGACATGATTCCATCGCTTTACTGGAAGGATTGATCGAAAATTACAAACAAAACTTACAGGAATTAAAATCTGATAAGCGTGAAAATCTTGCGCGCTCATTGGCCCGAAATACAGCTATTAAAACCGGCATGGCGCTAACACAACAGGAAATGAACAATTTAATTGATGAATTATTTGCATGTAAAATGCCATACAGTGCACCCAATGGAAAACCTGCTATCACCACTTTCTCAAACGATGATTTAGATAAAAGATTTAAGAAATAAAGTAATAAGTTATAGGTTTTAAGTTAAAAGGCAAATAAGGATTAGAAGCTAATCCTGTTTAGAAATCGTAAATAATTATATTTCAGGAAGAACATCATAAGAAAAAAACATTCCAGGAAGAATATAATGAGTTTATAAAGAATTACAACTTTGAAGAAAGGGCTGAAGCCCTTAATTAGTAGTTCTCAATATGATCCAGGCCATAAATGGCGTGGCAATTAAAACGATTAATATGTCATACGAACAATACCGCCCAAATAGTTTTAGTTATTTACCCCTGGTAGTAAAAAACCTGTTGATCATCAATGGGTTATTTTTTCTTGCAACCATAGTTATGCAAAGTCAGGGGATGAATCTCTCAGATACATTGGGGTTACATTATCCTTTATCAGAGAAATTTCGACCTTATCAATTTATCACTTACATGTTCATGCATGGTAGTTTTATGCATTTATTTTTTAACATGTTTGCATTATGGATGTTCGGAAATACCCTAGAGAATCTCTGGGGGCCAAAACGTTTTTTAACATACTACCTCATCACAGGAATGGGAGCAGCACTAATACATTATATAGTAGTATTTTTTCAAATCCAAGACACCATTGATTTTGTAAACGCTTATATCGCTAACCCTTCACTGGAAAACTTTCAGTTATTTTTAAACTCTGAACATTTTAATATGGTATCCCAAGATATGATCGATCATTTTAATGCGATTGTTCCTACATCATATAACCATGCGATTACCGCTAATAATGAACAAAAGGCTTTACAAATCTCTGTTGATTATATGCAAAGGTATAAAACTGATTTTTTAAATGCTCCAGTAGTTGTTGGTGCTTCAGGCTCTGTGTTTGGGATATTACTTGCTTTCGGAATGTTATTTCCGAACACCATGTTATACATTTATTTTGCAATCCCAATAAAAGCAAAATGGTTTGTAATATTATATGGTGCATTGGAATTATTTTCCGGACTAAAAGCTTCTTCTGGCGACAATGTAGCTCACTTCGCCCATTTAGGTGGCATGTTATTTGGTTTCATAATGATCAAATACTGGCAAAAAAGTGGTAATCGTTTTTATTGATCATGACAAATCAAATTATTGAAGATATAAGAGCGAAAATACGCGGTGGTAATCCCATCACCGTTTTAATTCTTATAAACGTTGCGGTATTTTTAACTATCAGCTTACTTCGTATCCTGCTTTTTTTAACAGGAGGGTTTGGAGTATTTGCGTCCTTTGTAAATTCCCTGATCGAAAATATCTCCCTTCCATTAAGCATATCCGGCTTTGTACACAAACCCTGGACATTGATCACCCACATGTTTACTCATATAGATGTTGCTCACATTTTCTGGAACATGATCACCTTGTATTGGTTTGGAAATATTTTATCAGAATACACTTCTACAAAAAAAATTATTCCGCTTTATTTATTGGGAGGAATATTAGGCGCTATAACTGCAATAATTTTAATTAATCTTCTTGCATCTTTTGATAGTGTATCCAACGGAACAGGAATGGGAGCTTCAGCCGGTGTAACAGCTATTATTGTAGCAGCCGCCACGCTGGTACCAAATTACAGAATGAACCTGTTATTTATTGGTCCTGTTAAACTGATCTATATTGCCATTTTTGCAATTTTTATTGATATACTCAATATGGCTTCTTATCATAACATCGGCGGAAACTTAGCACATTTGGGCGGTGCTTTAATGGGTTACATTTACATTGTTCAATACAAAAGAGGAAGGGATCTGTCAAGCGGTATCAATCGCTTTTTTGATTGGTTGGGTGGTTTATTTAAAACCTCGTCAAAAATGAAAGTTGCTTATAAACGCAAATTTTCAGATGAAGAATACAACCTCAACAAAAAAGCACAACAGGAACAGATCGATGCTATCCTGGATAAAATTTCAAAATCAGGCTATGAAAGCCTGAGTAAAGCAGAAAAAGAAATTTTATTCAAAGCAAGCGGGAAGAAATAGTTTTAAGTTTCAAGTTTAAGGTTTAAAGTCATTAGTAAAAATGACACCCATAGATTTGTATATTTGTACAGATTAGTAATTAGTAGAGCTATGAAGATTGGAATAGTATGTTACCCGACATTTGGCGGTAGTGGTGTGGTTGCCACGGAACTTGGAAAAGCCCTTGCTGATAAAGGCCACCAGGTACATTTTATTACGTATAGTCAGCCTGTCCGTCTTGATTTTTTCTCAGGAAATTTATTTTATCATGAGGTTTCTGTTTCTGATTATCCTTTATTTGAATATCAGCCTTATGAACTTGTTCTTTCGAGTAAACTTGTAGATGTTGTAAAATATGAAAAGCTGGACCTCTTACATGTACATTATGCCATACCTCATGCATCTGCTGCTTATATGGCAAAGCAAATTCTTGCATCGCAAGGTATTTACATTCCTGTTATAACAACCTTACACGGCACTGATATTACTCTTGTAGGAAAAGATCCTTCCTTTGAACCCGTGATCACTTTTGCGATCAACCAAAGCGATATGGTTACTGCTGTTTCTGAGAGTTTGAAGAAAGATACATATTTGAACTTTCCAAGTGTTCAAAAGGAAATTAAAGTTATTCCCAATTTCATTTGCCTGGAGGATTATGCTTTTGACAATAAAAAATGTCAGAAAAAAATGTATGCCCCAAATAACGAACGTGTATTGATCCATGTTTCCAACTTCAGAAAAGTAAAACGCGTGGAAGATGTATTGCATGTATTTGATAAAGTTCGGAAGCAAATGCCGGCTAAATTAATTTTAGTAGGTGACGGGCCCGAACGCCCTGCCATTGAAAAATTATGTCGTGAACTGGATACTTGTAATGATGTCCGCTCATTAGGTAAGATCACTAATCCTGAACAGGTATTAGCAATTGCGGATCTGTTCATATTGCCGTCCGAAACGGAAAGTTTTGGTTTAGCCGCTCTGGAAGCAATGGCAGCAAAAGTACCGGTTATATCAACTAATTCGGGAGGACTTCCGGAAGTAAATAAAAATGGAATTTCGGGTTACATGAGTAATGTTGGTGATGTAGCGGACATGGCAAAAAATGCGATCAGCATTTTAAAAGATGATGATACACTTGCTAAGTTTAAAGCCAATGCTTATGAGGAAGCCAAGAAATTTGAGATCACTAAGATATTACCGATGTACGAGAATTTATATACGGAGGTACTCAAAAATAATTTACAGTCGACTTAATTTTCCTTAAAACTTCCTTTCAAAGAAAAGAAATTTGTTTCTCCGGCAGAAATACTACTATCAACCTGCAACAATCCGTTTTCTTTTGTTTTAAAACTAACCATCATTGTCACCTTCGGATTTATTTCCGGATTTAGAATAGCAGTAAATTTCAGATTATCACCGGTTATCATGGTCAATTTTTTATTCATAATGTGCTCAACAGTTTCCTTAACCATTTGCGTTAGACAAACACCCGGAGTTACCGGGGTGCCGGGAAAATGGCCCTCGTAGATCTTGTGCTTGGGATTTAATTCAATACTTACTGCATATTTATCAGCAATTTGAATATTGGTGATCTTGAAAAAATCATTTATAAGCATCTCCGGATCAAATTAATTCTTTAATAAATTCAATTCAATTTTCAACTTCAAATTATAATGTTGAATGATAATATTAGTTGGGAAACCATCCTTATGGTCGTTGAGTGTAAAGATAGTTTTTATTGTTCTTTTTTTTGAATGTTCAATTTTTACGATATTATTAGAAGATATCTCTGAAAAATAATAATTAGATCTTTTATCATAATCTATTCGAAATACATTGTATGTTTTTTGTTTATCAATATATTGTACATATTTTTTATTTTCCAGTTCATTCATCAACAGTATTTCAATATCCTGCCGGATCACATCTAATAACTTAGGCTTATTAAATTGAGGAACACAATAATGTAATGTAAATAAAGTATCTTTAAATTCAAAGTCAAAGATCTTCATCCCCAACTCCGTTGTAAAGATCACACGATAATTCTTCGGCTGTAATTGTTTAGTGACCAACAATCCGCTGAAATCTTTTCCATAAACACGAATATTAGTTTTAAAAAGAAATGAATTGAAATTATCTCCGAAAATAGGTTTGAGAGAAATTTTAGATTCTGTTACCTCTTTCAATCTGCCGTAATGGCCAAATTTGCAGGATCCGAATAAAAAAAGACACAAAATAAAAGTAGTTATTATTGTAAAATTCGTTCTACAACAAAGAAGATTCTTCACTACGTTCAGAATGACAAAATTAGGGAACAGGTTACTTAATAATGAATTTTTCATCCCCTATTGGCTGGTTAGTTTTCCGGTTGGTAAAATCAATAGTAGTATAATCATCACCGGGTTCGATCATTTTCACCTTCACCACCGCATAATCAGTTTTATCAATATAAAGATGAATATATTTTAAAAAATCTTTTGCCGCTTTTTGAACCGGGCTTAATTCCAGCAGATATTGTTTATCATTTTCATAATATTTTGCTTTGTAATCTTTACTGTCCAATAAGTTTCCCTGAACGGTATTTACCATCATCTCATTAATACTTTTAAACATCTTATTTGAATTGATATCATATTTACTCACCTTGCCTTTGTCTTTGATAAACATTTTATCTTTACTGATCACAATAAGATATTTCAATGGATCAGTATATTCCCAACGCAACATATTTGTTTTTTTGAAATGAAAATAACCTTTAGTGATGATCTTTTCAGACATAACACTTAAATATTTTTCCTGTGTAAAATCGCTTTCAATTGAATTGATCAACTTCGACTGGCTTTCCATTTTTTGTTTAAATGCTACGGTATCTTTAAGCGGTTTAAACCCTGCGGGAATCTGAGCGAATAATATCACCGGTAAAAACAATAGGTATGTAAAAAAAACATTTTTCATAGTTCTAATATTCTCCAAAGCCTTCGCACGTTTTTTCGACAGGCTCGAAATAACGACACACAAAGTATAAATTTATTCGTAAGCCTTAATATTTAGTAATTCCTCAATACTTACAATTTTAAAGCCATTTTCTTTAACAAAATTAAGTGTTTGTTTTAATACCTCTATTGTTTTCTCCGAAGTATCATGAAATAAGATGACCGCTCCCGGTTTTATTTGAGATAATACCCGTTTTATGATCACTTTTTCATTATCATTTGTAGTATCCAATGATCGTACATTCCAGCCAATTACACTATGATCTAAAGCTTTTATTGCCTTAGCCAGGTGCGGTGTTGTAACCCCATAAGGCGGGCGAAAGAGTTTCATTCGTTTACCGATGACTCCATAAACTGCATCAGAAGTAATGTCTAACTCATAAATAAACCCTAGTTTGCTTTTAATATCTATGAAAAAAGAATGGCTAAATGTATGATTTCCGATAATATGTCCGGCTTTATCAATTTGTTGTATTACATTTTCATTTCCCCGAATATTTTTTCCGATCACAAAAAAAGTAGCAGGAACATTGTACTCAGTTAATACAGCTAATACTTTAGGAGTAATTTCAGTATTAGGGCCATCATCAAAAGTAATTGCAATTTTTTTTTCTGGGATATGAGCACTGCAATACGCTTTTATATAAAAATTAGCTTGAATATTGGCTGAACCATAGATCAGAAAACTTTTGTAAATAATTATTGGCAACAATAGCCACCATAAACTGATCGCAAAAAAATAATACAATAAGCCTATAAGACATACAGCGATAATAAAAATGATACTTATAAATTTGAACGTCATTTATACAGGTTATGTCGCTCCTACGGAGCTTTAATTTTAAATCAATCGATTTTCTATTAATATATCGCTCCTACGGAGCTATTAATAGTTTATATTTTCCTAAAAAATCAACTAACGAATTTGAATTTGCCAATATATAACCCCATAGGGGTGGAATATTAATAGAATGCATATACTAAGCATTAATCAAGCCTCGTAGAGGCGACATTTTCAATCCATTCAAACAAATATTGATCATCATAATCAATTTTAAATTTTTGTAATAATACCATATATTCATCTTTAAATGTCCTTCTTTCATGATGATGTTCCTGGTTATCAATATATTCAATGATAGTATCTAATTGTGAATGCGAATAAGAGAATGCACCGAATCCTGTTTGCCATTGAAATTTTCCTTTAACAAATGTTCTCTGATTTATCCATTTTGATGAATTCGCTTTTATATCCCTAACTAAATCTGATAGTGAAATCTCCGGTTTGATACTTAGTAAAATATGAATATGATCCGGCATGCCATTGATAGCATATACCTTTTGCTTGTTACCATTAACAATACCACAAATGTATTTATACAGCTCATGCTTCCATGTGTTTCCAATAATATTTTCTCTGCCTTTAACAGCGAAAATTATATGAATGTATATTTGAGAAAATGTATTAGACATTATATATCACTCCGACGAAGCCACTAATATTAAATATTCGAAAGTAAAAACACTGAATGATCTGCATTTAAAAAAGTATTGTAAACGAGTATGTTTTTAATTGGCTTGCGGTTATTTTCTCCAATTAATACCACTTTCGGGATGCTTTGGGTCTTCAACATCATTGCTGCCAACCACATTGCAAAACTGCCTGAAGTTTGATACTCACCGCATAAATGTTTGAAATAAGTGCTTGTACTATTTTTGAAAAGATTATTTTTTAAATTGTAATAGGTATAATCAAAACGGGCATCTCCATTTATTCCGTAAATCACAACATCAATATTTTCAACTATTAGACCATTTTCTTTGAGCAGTTCTGTGATCTTATTTTCAATCTCTTCATTACTGTCAGGTTTGTAGATAGTTTTAATCCCCTGCAGTTTTGCATAACTTTTATTTCCTGGCCTATCACTTAAAACGAAAAAAGCCGCGCCTTCACCGGCAATACTGCCATTGGTTTTACTTTTAATAAGATCTTGTGTAGCTATAGACTCTTTTTTCCAGTAACCAATACGATCACAAACACGGTAATATTTGTCGGTCATCTCATCGTGTCCACCGATCAGTACATTTTTAGCCTCTCCTTCCGAAATGGTCATTAATGCATCCAATACCGCACTTTCAAATGAAAAGCCTTTGTGAACGTAGGTGAAATTATAATTCATACATTTCAACTGCAACGCAATTTGCGCACTTACTGTATTATGGGTCGACTGAATAAAAGAAGTGGGTGTAAGAAATTGTTCGTCATTTTCAATGATCGCCAGAAGAAATTTTTCGGTATCTTCCAGACAACCTAATGCGGTACCCGTCATGATCGCATCCGGTGCTTCAATAGCTGCATCTTTCAAACAAACCGAAGAAGCAGCAATACTCATTTTTATGATGCGTGCCATTCTTCTTGCCAGTGTAGGGTTCAAAAAATCTTTGTAAGATGGTTCTATACAACGCAATGAATTGGAATTATATTCCATCACTTCTGATAAAAAATCACTTGTATTGAATGTTTTTTGTGGGGAAATAATACCAATGCCGTTAATGTATGCTTCCATATTTAATCGTGGCGTGAAAAAATTAATGCGGATGTATTTCCTCCAAATCCGAATGAATTTGATAATACATGATCGATCCGTTTATCCGTAGCTTCTGTTTTTGCTGGTACAAAACTTAATTCAGTCATTGAATGGACATGATTTAAATTTGGAAACACCATGTTGTATTTGATCGCTAACACAGAAAATACTGCTTCAATTCCTCCACATGCGCCTAATGTATGCCCGGTGAATGCTTTTGTTGAGCTGATAAGTGGAACATGCTTATTAAACATACGATCAATTGCAGTTCCTTCCGACATATCATTTATTTCAGTGCCGGTACCGTGCGCATTGATGTAATTAATATCGGCCGGTTTTAATCCGCTTACTTTAAAAGCTTTCTCCATAGCCAGATATGCCCCTGCCCCATCAGGTGAAGAAGCCGTTTGGTGATATGCGTCATTCGCATTTCCATAACCGGAAAGCTCACACAATATCTCTTTTCCTTTTGCCGCTCTTTCTGACTCGATCACAATAAACCCGGCACCTTCTCCCAGGTTCAATCCTTTTCGTTCAGCATCAAATGGTTTACATTGTTCTTTATCCAGGATCATCAAGGTCATAAAACCATTGATGGTAAAACGTGATAGTGAATCGGTTCCGCCAACGATCACACGGTCAAGCACACCATGTTTGATCAATCGTGCACCATACATAATGGAATTGGCTGAGGACGAACAGGCTGTACTGATAGTAGATAAATACTCTCTTACACCCAGGGAATCTGCAATAAATTCAGTACTATCGCCACACTCATGAGCTTCAATATATCTAAGCCAATCACCCGACTTTTCAGGATTCAGATAATCGAACCATAGATCTTCTGTCATTCCCATACCACCAACACTGGTGGCCGAGATCAATCCTGTACGAAATTCTTTGATATCTTTTATGTCCGCACTTTTTACTGCTTCTTTGGCAGCTATCACACCCAAAAGTCCTGTGCGTGAATTTTTAGAATTAGGGGGTAATTCCGCTAACTTAATTAATTCTTCATTTGTAGATCTGACCTCACCAACAGGTACAAGCTCTTTGTGGCGGGATCTTATATTTTTCAACTCACCGATACCTGATCTTCTTTGTTTAATAGAATCAAGCGTTTCAGCTACATTGTTCCCAATGGCTGAAATAATTCCTATACCGGTTACATAGATTTTACTCATTGTAGTAGTTAGTCCTTAATCTTTAGTCCTCAGCTAGTCCTGTAATAAGTCTAAATACTAATGACTAATATCTAATTACTATTTTCTATTTGCCTGAATATATTCGGCCATGGTACGTACTGATTGAAATATTTTTTTTCCATCAGCGGGGTTGGCAACTTTGATCCCATAATTTTTTTCTAACAATACGATAAGTTCCAGTGCATCAATAGAATCTAATCCGAGGCCTTCACCAAAAAGTGGGGCATCATTATTAATATCTTCTTTTTTTACATCTTCTAAATTCAATTGCGTGATAATTTCGCCTTTCAGCTGGTCGATTAATACATCCATGGTTTTTATTTTAATTGTATAATTTAATTAATTCTTCTTCTGTGTGTTCTATTTTTAATACCCCCGGGGTGTTTTCAACTGTATATAAAAATGCTTCGTATTTATTTTCATACAGATCAACCCATCCGGTAATACAAGTTTGTGCTTTTCCCTCATCTAAAACTGAGTTGATATATGAACTCATAAAACCGCTGTCAAATTTATCAAATATAAAAAAAGTATTCTCTCCTTTTATACTATTTTTTATAGCGATCTCCCCTATCAAAATATTAGGCAATGTATATACAAACACGGCAGGACTTGGGAAATAATTATTCTTATCGGCAATAGTCGACTGGTGCTCAGTGTCTACCTCCAAAGAAGAGGCATTATTGGCAATAATAATAGCAATGTCTTCCGATTTATATTTGTCCGTAAGTTTATTGTCCTTTAATAACAGTTCTGATGCAATGAATCCCAGTTTACACAAACTGTCCATTTTATAAAACTTAGGATACCCGAACTGAAAGAATTTGTACGCTGATTTCAAGAAATCACCAGCACTCGTAGCCGCTGTATTGGTGTAAGCAATGGCATTATTAATGATCACCTCTCCTGATCTTATTTTACAACAAGCCGTTATGTATTTTTTTGAATTCATTTATTGTTCCGCCACTTTTTGAAACAATACTGCAGCATTGCAGCCCCCGAAACCCGCTGCGGTTTTCAAACAAGTATTGATCTTTTTTTGTTGTGTTTGTTTAATAATATTAATAGGTTTTGAAACACCCAATTCATTAAAATTATAAGTACCGATCAATGTATTTTCTCTCATGGAATATATCCCAACTATCGATTCAATTATTCCTGCAGCTCCTAAGGTATGCCCGAAGTAGCTTTTTAAACTGTTCATAGGAACCGTTCCTAGCTTAGCATCAGTAATTGCTAAAGATTCCATTTCATCATTAAAGGAAGTAGCGGTGCCATGCCCTGAAACATAATCCACTTCAGATGGTTTTACATTCGATTCACTTAATGTTTTTTGAATAGCCAATAATAATCCATCTCCCGTGCGTGAAGGTCCTGAAATATGGTTTGCATCATTGGAACTAGAACCACCTTTCACAATTATTAGTTGTTGGTTGCCAGTTGTTAGTTGTTGGTTATTGGTTAAAATGATTGTTCCGCAGCCTTCACCTAAGGAGATCCCATCGCGTGTTTTATCATATGGTTTGCACACTTCAGTACTAACTGCCTTAAAAGATTGGAAACCTGAAACAACGAACTCTGTTAAAATATCCACTCCCGAAACAATAATGGTTTCATATTGGTTCTTTTCTAATAATCTTTTTGCCAAAACAATGGCTATCACTCCAGATACACAAGCATTAGAAACAACCAAAGGTTGATTCGGATTTTTAAAATAACGTGCAATTACATTAGCCGTTTCCCATAGATAGAGCCGTTTTTTATCAAATCTGGAAGCCATAGCGCCACCTAAAAGGTCTATATTTCCTTTTGTGGTAGACAGAATAAAAAGTGTTTTTTTATTGGTTGTATCTATCTTAAAATTTTGTTTTAATGCATCCTGAATTGATAAGATCAGCAACTTTTCAAGACGTGTATATTCCTCTTTCGCTCCTGTTTTTTGAAATTCAGTATTCAATTTTTCAGAATCAATTACAGCTGCTTGCACAGGCTCTACAGAGAGAGTTGATCTTTCCAATCGTTGAACACCTGTTTTCATTTTTTTCAGTTGTTCAAAATTTTCAGCACTCGTAAAACCCAGGGGAGAGATGATATTGTCGGCAGCTATATAAGTTGTAAGTTGTAAGTTCAAAGTTTTAAGTTTATTCCAATCCCCTTTCTTTTTTCCAATCTTCAAAAAAAGGAGGGACGGTAATATATAATTCATGTGTCGTATTCATAAATACTTGTGTGGATTCACCGGTAGCCACCAACTCATTATCTGACAGGCGGAAAATCTTGTAATGAAAAACAATTTTAGCTGCAGGTGAATTAATGAAGGCTGTTTCAATACGTACACTATCCCCATATTTCACTATCTTCTTAAAATCAACATTGATATTAATAAGGGGTATTGTCAATTGGTGTTCATAAACATCCAAGTATCCTAAACCATATTGTTTGCCAAAGGCTTCGCGGCCATCTTCAAAAAATTTTAAATAGTGCCCGTGCCAAACTATACCCAAGGCATCCACTTCACTAAAACGGACATTTACCTCCGTTTTATTAATTAATTGAATGGCTGTATTTTGTTCTTTTACTATGGTTTTCATAATTTCAGGATGGTAAATATACGGAATAAGGAGCTTAAAATTTTTACGTTTAACGGCTTTTTCCTTTATTGAAGAAATAGGCAATCCCTATCGTAAAAATGAAAAATACCAATAATTTTAGCGCATAAGGCAATATGGTAGATACAGTTCCGCCATTCAAAAAAACAGTTTGAAAAGCATTTAATCCCCAATATAATGGCGATAACTCGGCCAGCATTCGAATGGTATCGGGCATTACATACACAGGCACCCAAATTCCTCCTAAAGCAGCCAAAATGATCACAGACACAGCACCAAATGTTGATGCTTGTTGTTGTGTATTGAACAATGTTCCCACCAATACTCCATATCCTGTTGCTGCCAAACCGCTGCAAACTGCAATTATCACTATTGTCAAACCATTTGAACCGATCATCAATGTTGGCAATCCTAGTATTGGCAACAAATAAATGCCAACCATTAACATCAGTGAACATTGAATAAGGCAAATAAAAAGATAAGCTGTAATTTTTCCCGCCAATACAGTAACATAAGAGCCGGGCATGGCAAGTATGCGAAGATAACTTCCGTCTTCCCGTTCTTTTATTATACTACCGGCCAATGAGATCACAATAAAAAACATCCCGAAAATAGTCCAGGCAGGAACATTGTGTTGCACTGAATTTAATTCAAAATTTGCTTTTGTACTTTCTCTTGCATCCTGTTCAATGAAATTGACCATATTATCCGGCAAAGCATTTTGTTTATTTACTTCATTTTCCGGCTGAAGTTGTTTCGTAAAATAATCAAGCAGCATTTGGATCTCTAACCTGGATGAAAACTGTTTAAGTGAACTTAAAATAGAAGTTCTGAATGATTTTTTTGTGGATGGGGAGAAATAAATAATAATATTTAATTCTGTAACAGGAACAACTGAGTCAATTTTTGCAGAATCCGGAAACCCCGCATTGGCTAATGCTTTAGAAACAAAAGCTTCTACTTTTCCATTTAAATTTTCAGTAGCATCTTCAGGAATAATAATTCCAATTTCATAGTTATTGCTCGCAATATGCTGCTTGGCCTCAGTTTCTGTGATCAATAATTTATTTACCTCAAATATTTTAGATCTTTGCAGATCAGATTCAATTGTTTTTCCTAAAGTACCTTTATCATTATTCACCAATAACAGAGGTATTCTTAATTCCTGGTAATCACGAAAAGGTGCATCTTGAATTAAAGCCATAATCGTGATCATTAATACAGGCATTAAAAAAAGAATGGCAAGACCGCCCCTATCGCGTACGAGAATTAAAAGTTCTTTTTTTATCGTGGAGGTAAGGCGTAACACTAGTCTCTTAATTTTTTACCCGTTAATTTCAAAAACAATATTTCCAAATTTTCTGCAGAATTTTCAGCAATCAAGGTTTTTGGCTTACCGTTTATAATAATTTTTCCATTGTCAATGATCGCCATATCCGAACAAAAATTCTCCGCTTCTTCCATTAAATGTGAGGTGTAAATAATAGTCATTCCATTTTTGTTCAATTGGCGTAAATGTTCCATAATTACGCTTCGTGATTGCACATCCACTCCCACTGTTGGTTCATCTAAAAATAAAATTTGAGGCTGGTGAAGAATCCCGGCAATTAAATTGATCCTTCGTTTCATTCCTCCCGAAAATGTCCCGACTCTTTTATCAATGTATTCTTGCAGACCAAACATAGCAAGATGTTCTGCAATTATTTTTTTTAATGGATCACCTTTCAATCCATACATATTTCCGATGTATTGCAGATTTTCAAAAGCTGTTAAGGTAGGGTACAAAGCAATGTCCTGGGGAACAATACCAATGATATGTTTTATGTTTTCGAGATCCTGGGGGATTGAAAAATCTCCTACAATTATTTCTCCACTTGATGGCTTTAATAATCCACACAAAATAGAAATAGTGGTTGTTTTACCGGCACCATTGGGCCCAAGCAAACCGAATATGCTGCCTTTATTAACGGAAAAGGATATAGCATTTACCGCAGGGAGGCCCGCTCCCTTGTAAACTTTAACAAGCTGATCTACTTCAATTGCAGCGGTGGTCATTATTAAATTAATCCTTTTTCAGAAATATTTTCATTTCGCATTCAGCAATCACTTCACCATTAACTGTTGTTTTTCCGCTGATCAAAGTAATATCAAAAACAATATGTTGAATACAAACTTCTGTTCTTAACTCGCTTCCAACTTCAGGTAATCGATTAATGATCAATTTTTTTATCGCTCCGATGTAGCCCACAGGAGGCTTTACTTTTTCTCCTGTTTTTTCCATCTGTGAAACAATATATCCTACGCGCAAAGCTGCGGTTTGGGCAATATTTTCAATTATTCCCAGTTCGCGGAACAATCCATCCTGACAAAAAATATTATCTTCTTTGATCGTAAATCCTGAAATAGTAGTGGTATCATCATTGAACCATAACTTGTCCACCATTTCAACAGGTGGTTTTTGAGGGATAAGGGCTGAAACAGCAGGGCCTTCTATAATTGGTCGTTCTGCTACGGAACTCATTTATACAACAGTTAGTACAGCGTTTGCATAAGAGAAACGAGCGCTTTCAGGAACAGTCAAGGCGATTTTTTGCCCTTTTGTTAATTTACCGGAATTCAGCAACTCTTCCAAGGCAATAAAAATAGATGCTGCACCCATATTACCCACATTGGTAAGGTTAACAAACCATTTTTCCTGCGGCAACTCAACACCATATTTTTTCATTTCATCATCCACCTTCGATCGAAAGTATTCTGATGAAATATGAGGTAAGAACCAGTCGATGCTTTTAGGATCTACATTGTGCTTTTTAAACAACTCTACATATTTTTTAGTACCTAATTGTGCAATGTGTTTATCCAGCAAACGCGCATCCTGTTTCATAGCAAAAATGGATTTCTCCAACCATTCTTTCGGTTTGTATTCACTCCAGCCATGTAAATTACCTTCCGCATCTTTTTCAGACCCCACATACATACACGCCTCCACTTCATTTGCAAATGAACATATCTCGATCCATTCTACTTTTAAAGATAACCCCTCGGTGTTGGGTTTATCTGATAATAATACAGCAGCAGCGCCATCGGATAACATCCAGCGTAAAAATTCTTTTTCAAATCCGAGTACTGCATTTGCTTCCAGCTCTTTTAATTTTTGTGCTTCTTCCTCAAAATTTTGCGCCGACATCCAGGTAGATAATTTTTCGGAACCGGTTGTAACAGCATTATTTGTATTGCCTGTTAAAACCGACATATGCGCATATTTCAAAGCATTCATCGCTGAACAGCAGGAGCCTGAAAATGAAATGGCTTCAATGGGTTTTGATTTTAATAAACCATGCACCATAACTCCATGTGCGGGAAGTAATTGATCTGGTGATGTAGTACCGCTGGTAAGTAATTCAATATCTTCCACCTTAAAACCATTTGTACATAGTTTTTTAATGGCTTCAACAGTCAGTTCGGCATTGGTATGTGTACTGTTACCTTGTTTATCGCGGGAATAATAACGATTTATTATTTTATTATTACGTAAAATAATGGCTTTTGCCCTGGATCTTTTTCCATCCACACATCCCAGGTAATCCTCCATCTCATCATTACTAACCGGATTGCCGGGCAAAAATTTGGCAATTCGATTAATGTAAACTGTTCGGTTCATAAAATACTCCTATTATTCTCAGCTATTAAATTGTATAAAATAGCTTTATTTAAATTTCATGTATAAACACAAAAATACGTAATTAATTAATTTTTAAGGACTATTTAGATTTTTTTTTCAAATGAAGACATATCCTGTCTTAACGCAGAGAATTCTGAGAATAATAGGTCATTTCCTTTTTTATTTTTTTTGAGAAAAGCAGAGGAGCTAATCTTGAAATGATTGTTATTATTGGAGAAAGAATAAGAATAGCTGTTGGCAATACAATCCCAAAAATTCGAACTCTTGTCCTTCTTTCTTTACTTCCGACCGTTCCTTTTTTAGAAATATAATTGGCATAAATAGGAAATAATATTTTTCCTCTGCCTTCCAGCAACATCAAGTTTGAGCGTATATTAATGGCTCCCTGCTCAACCAATGTTTTCTGAAGATCCGCATAACTGTTCAGTTTCAAATGTTTCAAAAGAACTTCTCCGTATTTCGGGGCATTTTCTTTTAATTCCTTATCATCTACTCCAAAAGGAGGAAAAATTCCTAAAAATCTATCTTTAACCCCGCCCAGTGCAAAAGCCAAAACAGTAATTAAGCTTACCAAATTTGCTGATTTATCGATGAACGTTATATTGCCAACCAAATTCCCCTCTAATTTTTTTAGTTGAGCTTTCATTTTTTCCTGGGCATTCAGCCACATGTTGCGGCAAGCTAAAATGGTTATCACATTTTTACCTTTTATTATTTTTTTAGCCTCTTCAGTTTGCAAAAATGAATTAACAGGAATGGAAACAGATAAAAACCAGGGCTGATATGCAATGATGATGAGATCAAAATTGTCATTGGGATCAAATGAAAAGGGCTCCAGCTCACAAGGTATACCATGAACACATTCAGGAAACACATCAAAAAATTCCATGTAAGTCCAGGGAAATGGATAAGGCGTTTTAGGTTTTAGTTGTTCATAATGAATGCTTACATCCTCACGGCCTTCAAACGGAGTCAACGTTGCTTTGACCGCTTTATTTAACTGGCCTGTTTGTGTAAAATAAACAACTAATATCTTTTGCATAAGTGTCAAAAGTAATGAATAAAAAAAGCGTTCCGAATATGTCAGAACACTTTTATTACTATGTAAACTATTATTATCTCCCTTTCGCGTTACTCAATTCTTCATCAAAAAGGATGGTCAGAATAAGAGGGGATAGTTTTGCAGGAGTTACTTCTTTGAATGCATCACGCCACATAATGATCATATCCACTTTTTGCATATCACCCGATGCAGAATTAATATCTTTCCAGGCAACAGAAAAATCATCGCTTTCATTTTTCGCGAATATCAATGTTTTTCTATCGGAATGATAATTAGCAAACTCTTTTCCATCCGGCATTTTCATTGCTACTTTATTCGGTTCAAAAAAACCGATCTTATCTCCTGTATAAACAGCAGTAAATTTTGCATCCGTACGGGCCGTTTCCTTTTTAAATTTACCAAGCGTTATTGTAAAACCTCCGGCCTTCATCTCATTTTGTGATGGAGGCAATTTAAAATCAGGCATTTCAAGTCCTTTTGTAGGAACAACTGTGTAAAGTCCGTCTAAAATAAATTGGTAATCAGCTGCCACCATGTGTTGTGAACCTTTCAGATCGACCACTTTATAATCATCTTCATTGGGACGAAGTACCAGCCATTTTTCCACCGGACTGCTTGCTTTTCCTCCAATTTTAAAAGCGCTTTCAGAAGGTTTATAAATGATGTAATCGTTAGATTTATTTTTTACTCTTATTTTAAATTTGATTCCGCTTGCCGTTGCCACTGCATCAGTGATGGACACTTTTACATCAGCATTTTCAATGGTTTGAGCTTTATAGAATATTTTTTTATACTTCTGTGCAGATACATTACAGAATAAACAAATAGTTATAAAAAATAATAAAAATTTTTTCATCGATTTACTTGGTATTAAACTTAATACTGATTGTTATTTATTTTTTTCCTTTTTCGTTTGACATCGTTTCATCAAATGCCAGCTCAAGTGTTTCTGATTTCATTTTTTCAGGACTTGCTTCTACAAAAGATTCATTCCACTTTATGAACATATCCACTAACTGCATGTCCATACTTTTTCCTCCTTCCATGCGATCCCATTGAAGTGTAAATGTATCTTTTTCACCTTTGAGCAGCATAATTACTTTTGCTTTTGATTTAGCATTCGCATAATCCTTTCCATCAGGCATTTTTACTGCTACCCGTGAAGGGAAAACAAAACCGATCTTTTCACCATTATAAGCGCATTCGAATTTAACATCCGTTTTATCTGATTCTTTTGACAATTTGCCCAGTGAACAACTGAAATTACCTGCTTTAAAATCGTTTTGCGATGCCGGCAGTTTAAAATCAGGCGCTGGAACACCTTGTATCCTGGCAGATACTTTATATAAACCATCTACCACAAAGGAATAACTTTTTATGGTGTTGTATTCTGTTCCCTTTAAATTAATGATCTTAAAATCTGAATCATTAGGAGAAATGACCAGCCATTTTTCAGCCGGTTTTAATTCTTTACCATTGATCACAAATTTACTTTCTTCGGGTTTATAAATAATATAATCACTGGTCTTATTGGTTATTTTTAATTTGAATTTGGTTTCAGCATCCGTGGAAACAGCATTATCTATACTAATCGTTAGATCACTTGTTTCGACCTTAAAATCTTTATAAAATATTTTAGCATATTTTATTTCTTTTTGCGCCATTGCACTTAATACGCAAACCATTGTCAGGGATGCAAATACTATTTTTTTCATATTTCTTTCTGTTTGAGTTCGGAATTTTACAATTATAATACCAAATTAGTGCATTATTTTTTAGATATACAAATTTATCCCATTTTCACTCAGATTGTGAATAAAAGCTCCAAAATAGGCAAGTATTTTTTTGTAAATTAGCCTTCCATAAAAATCACACACGTGATCAAGAAAGAAGATATAGACCGCATATTTGAAGCTGCACGCATTGAGGAAGTTGTGGGTGATTATGTTACCCTTAAAAAACGTGGGGTAAATCTTATTGGTAACTGTCCTTTTCATAACGAAAAAACTCCATCATTTTATGTTTCACCTTCTAAAGGTATATACAAATGTTTTGGATGTGGTAAAGGCGGGCACACGGTTAATTTTATAATGGAACATGATAAGTTATCGTATCCTGATGCACTGCGGTATCTTGCGAAGAAGTACAACATCCAGATCGTTGAAAAAGAGCTTACTCCTGAAGAACAACAGACTCAAAATGACCGGGAAAGTTTATATGTAGTTTCCTCTTTCGCGCAAAAACATTTTTCAGAAAACCTTTACAATACCGATGAAGGTAAATCAATAGGATTAGGTTATTTCAAAGAGCGTGGCATACGGGAAGACATTGTTGAAAAATTTCAATTGGGTTATAGCATTAATCAGCGAACCGCATTTACTGATATTGCTATAGCAACGGGATATAAGTTGGATTATCTTGTAAAAGCCGGACTTACCATTGAATATAAGGCCCACCCCAGCCCTCCCGAAGGGAGGGAGGATCAACCCACAAGCCAAAAAGATGGCTTGGCGGGAAATAGTTCCCCTTTGGGGAGGTCAGAAGGAGCTTCCTACCTTGACCGTTTCTGGGGAAGAGTGATGTTTCCTATCCATAACATCAGCGGACGCGTAATTGGTTTTGGAGGACGTACATTACGCACCGATAAAAAAACTGCGAAATACATTAACTCCCCTGAAACAGAGATCTATCACAAGAGTAATGTATTGTATGGTTTATATTTTGCAAAGGCTGCTATTGAAAAAGAAAAGAACTGTCTTTTAGTAGAAGGTTACATGGATGTAATTTCATTACACCAGGCAGGGATCCACAATGTAGTTGCAAGCAGCGGTACTTCATTGCCTGCTGAACAGATCAGGCTGATCAAGCGTTTTTCAGACAATGTTACAATTTTATACGATGGTGATGAAGCCGGTATCAAGGCCAGTTTCAAGGGAATCGACCTGATCCTGGAAGAAGGGATGAATGTGAAAGTGTTATTGTTCCCTGAAGGAGATGATCCTGATTCCTTTTCAAAACGCGTAAGTAATGAAGAGCTAAAAACTTTCATTCAAACCAATTCAAAAGATTTTATTCGCTTCAAAACCGACCTTTTAATGAGTAAGGTTCAGAATGATCCGATAGCAAAAGCTTCACTCATTAAAGAAATTGTAGAAACCATTGCACTGATACCTGAAGCCATTTACCGATCGGTATATGTTAAAGAATGTAGCCGTATTATGGCCATTGAAGAACAGATTTTATTGACTGAGCTGAATAAGATCCGAAGTAAAAAATTCAATGATAAACTCAAACGAAATATAAATGAAAAAGAGAATGAAAATGTTTATTCGGAAGACATAATAATTATTGAGGAGAAAAGAGAATTTGCACACACTGCTATATATCAAGAAAATGAAATTATTCGGCTATTAATAAATTATGGGACAAAAGATGCAATTGTCTACACGGAAGAAACTGATGAGGCCGGTAACGAAATTGAAATACCAGTTTCTGTGGCTGAATTACTTATTCATGAACTTCAACATGATAATATAGTTTTTGAAAAAAGTGCATGTCAAATTATTTTTGATGATTTTGTTCAATATTTAGAAAAAAACATAATTCCACCTCAAAATTATTTTATTAATCACAGCAACATTGAGGTTGCCTCTTTAACGGTTAATTATTTGACTAGCCCGTACGTCCTCGCTGATTGGAAACGACACGGTATTCATGTTCCATTAGAGGAAGACAATTTAAAAAAATCTATTCTTAGCGCTATTTATTCAATAAAGATTGCCAAACTAGCTGTAATGAAACACAATGTTCAATTAGAATTAAAAGGAGGTCTTCCGGAAAAAGAGGAAAGAGAATTATTGACAACATTTATTCAGCTTCTAAGAACTAATGTAGTATTGGCAAAATATTTAACACGAATTATAGTAAATTAAATGGCTAAAACAGAAAACACTCCTTTCAAAAGAATTTACATTTTTGCTATAAATATACGACCCCATCGGGGTCGCATACACATAACGGAAAATATTTATTAGATTATAATTGATATAATTATGACAGAACAAATTAATAATGCTCTTTTCAGAAGACTACAACTTGTCGGTTATGCTGAAGGTATCTCATATATTCTATTACTAGGCATTGC
>JBQTHQ010000168.1:0-30241 GCA_052389695.1 Bacteroidota bacterium
ATTTTAAGTCCTCTCCTTTGGAGAGGATTTAGGTGAGGTTATTTAACCATTCATGTAAAATCATTTAATTCCTACAGATTTTATTCGCATTTTTACATTCCCAAAAACAAAATCATGATTAAAAAACTGATCGCTGTATTTTTCATTCTTAATTTTTCATTTTTAATTCCTTCAAAGGCAGATGAAGGCATGTGGCTTCCCTTGTTATTAAAGCAATTGAATGAATCCGATATGCAAAAAAACGGATTAAAACTTTCCGCAGAAGATATTTATAGTATTAATAAATCATCCTTAAAAGATGCGATCGTACAATTCAATGGTGGCTGCACGGCCGAATTAGTTTCCGGCAAGGGTTTGATATTAACCAATCATCACTGTGGTTATAACCAGATCCAGTCGCACAGTTCTGTTGAAAAAGATCTTTTAACAAATGGTTTTTGGGCCATGAACTCATCAGAAGAGCTTTCCAATCCGGGAGTTACAGCTACAATTATTTTTCGTATGGAAGATGTAACAAGTAAAGTATTGTCCGGACTTACAGATACCATGAGTGATGCAACCCGCAATAAAAAAATAGCAGAAACCATTGCTGCAATACAAAAGGAAGCAGTTGCAGGAACTCATTATACCGCATTTGTTCGTCCTTTCTTTTATGGAAATGAATATTATATGTTCATTACTGAAGTGTTTAAAGATGTACGTTTAGTAGGCGCACCGCCATCCTCCATTGGCAAATTCGGTGGTGAAACAGATAACTGGATGTGGCCCCGCCATACCGGAGATTTTTCAGTATTCCGGATCTATGCGAATAAAGACAATAAACCAGCTGAATATGCTGCAGACAATGTCCCTTATAAGCCTAAATTTCATTTGCCCATTTCAATGAAAGGTGTTGAAAAAGATGATTTTACACTGGTGTATGGCTTCCCTGGGCGCACAAGTGAATACCTTACTTCCTATGCTGTGGATATGATCATGAATGAATCAGATCCTGACAAAGTAAAAATTCGTGACGCACGTTTATCCATTATGGCTGAGGAAATGAGCAAAAGCGATAAAGTACGCATTCAATACGCCGCTAAATATGCAGGGTTGGCAAATTATTGGAAAAAGTGGCAAGGGGAAATAAACGGGTTAAAAAAATTAGATGCTGTCAATAAAAAGAAATCATTCGAGCAGGAATTTTTATCAAAAGTAAATGCGGATGCTGCTGCAAGAGCTAAATATGCTGGTTTGTTAGCCAACCTGGAGAAAAAGTATGTTGATTTCCGTGCCTTAAATAAACAGCGCGATTATTTTCTTGAAGCGATATTAGGAATAGAATCGATCAGCAATGCAACGGGTTTTAAAGATATACTTGATGCTTTTACCAGTGGTAAAAAGCAAACCGATCTTCAAAAAGACATTGATAAATTAAAACTCAGGATGCAGGACTTTTTCAAAGATTATGATGCTGTTACGGATGAAAAAATGTGTGCTGAATTATTAAAATTATATTATAAAAATATAGATAAAACAAAACAGGCTGGGATCTTCAGAGAAATAGAGAAAAAATACAATGGGGATTTTGAAAAATACGCAGCGGCAATTTATTCGAAATCGGTATTTGTATCAGAAGCTAAGCTCACTCCGCTAATTGAAAAGATGGAGAAAAATTACAAGAAGATCCAGAAAGACCCTGTTTATCTGCTGATGACAAGCTGTTATACTCATTATGCCGCCAATGTTCGCTCACAATATACTAAACTTGATGAAGAAATTACCAGGCTCAATCGCACGTATATGCAAGCTATGCGTGAATTGGTCACTACAAAAAAATATTATCCGGATGCTAATAGCACTTTGCGTGTTGCATACGGAAAAGTAGAAGGTTATTATCCGCGTGATGGTGTTTTTTATGATTATTATACCACATTGGATGGACTTATGGAAAAGGAAGATCCTTCGAATGATGAGTTTATTGTTTCTCCTAAATTAAAGGAGTTGTACCTGAAAAAAGATTACGGACAATATGCTGATAAAAACGGCCAGATACGCATCGCATTTTGTGCGAGCAACCATACAACAGGAGGTAACTCGGGAAGTCCGGTAATGAATGGGGAAGGGCAGTTGATCGGAATTAATTTTGACCGTGATTGGGAAGGCACCATGAGTGATATCATGTATGATCCCAACCAGGTAAGAAATGTTATACTAGATATACGGTATACGCTATTTGTGATCGATAAATATGCAGGAGCGGGTTATTTGCTGAATGAAATGACGCTGGTGAAGTAGAGCACAGGAGAATATTCAAATAAAAAACCCTCCCGAATTTCGGGAGGGTTTTTTATTAAAGGAAAATGTAATGATTATGCTCTTTTTACGTTAACCGCATTTAAACCTTTTTTTCCTTCAGCAACATCAAAAGTTACTGTGTCGTTTTCTTTGATTTTGTCTGCTAGACCTGTTGCATGAACAAAAATTTCTTGACCTGCGTCATCTTTAATAAAACCAAAACCTTTTGATTCATTAAAAAATTTTACTGTACCTGTTTTCATTGTAATTTAATTTGTAATTAATATTTTTTATTTAAGTCCACAAAATTAAGGCGATTATTTGAAAAAAGCAAACTTTTATTAAATATGTCGATTTTATACCTCTAATTGTCGATATTTTTTGCGGATTAACCTAAATATTTTTGTCGTAACTCCGTTGTCCGAATATGGAGCTGCCAACACGGATCATGGTGCTTCCTTCCTTAATAGCAACAGGGTAGTCGGAGCTCATGCCCATGCTCAAAGTTTTAAGTGATATGTTATAAGTTATAAGTTGTTTGTGTTTGCTGAAAAACTGGTTCAATGACCTGAATTCCTGCGCTATTTGCTCTTTATTATCAGTATTGGTGGCCATCCCCATTAAACCAATAATTTTTATATTTTGAAGTTGCTTTAGATCTTCAGATCCTAATAGTTGTTCCGCTTCAGTAAAGTTCAAACCGAATTTTGTTTCTTCATCTGCAATATATATCTGCAATAAACAATTGATAACTCTATTGTTTTTTTTTGCTTGTTTATCTATTTCCTGCAATAATTTCAGGCTATCTACAGAATGTATAAGCGATACAAAAGGGGCAATGAATTTTACTTTATTGGTTTGGAGGTGACCAACAAGGTGCCATTCAATGTCTTTCGGCAATTGTTCATACTTATCAAGTATTTCCTGAACTTTATTCTCCCCGAATATTTTATGTCCGCAATTATATACTTCCAAGATAAGTTCCCGAGGATGTGTTTTACTGACTACCACAAGCGTTACATGGGGAGGCAGGGAGGATTTAATTGTATGGAAATTCTCTGCAATGCTCATTGGTGGAACTTTCAATAGTTAAAAGTCAAATGGTTAATCAAGGTAGTATCCTCAATTAACCATTTGACTTAATTTACTTATATTAATTAACTAAGTTTATGGATCACCAATCCGCTTCTGAGTTTTGGTTCGAACCAGGTAGTTTTTGGAGGCATGATATTATTAGTATCGGCGATATCAAATAATTGTTGCATTGAAACCGGGTAAAGAGCAAATGCTACTTTCATTTCACCACTGTCCACACGTTTTTTTAATTCGCCTAAACCTCTGATTCCACCAACAAAATCAATACGTTTATCCGTTCTTAGATCTTTTATTCCTAACAAAGGATCAAGTATTTGGTTTGAAAGAATGGTAACATCGAGTACACCGATCGGATCTTTATCATTGTATGTCCCCTGTTTTGCAGTCATTGAATACCATTTTCCTTCCAGGTACATACTAAAATTATGCAGCTTTGAAGGTTTATAAATCTCAGTTCCTTTTTCTTCCACATCAAAGCCTTTTTTTAATTTTTCAAGCAGTTCCGCTGCTGATAATTTATTTAAATCTTTTACAACACGGTTATAATCAATGATCGTTAATTGGTTTCCCGGGAAATGCACCGCTAAAAAGTAATTGTATTCTTCTTTTCCTGTATGATTTGGATTGTTTTTCTTTTTCTCATTACCAACCAAAGCCGCAGCTGCAGTTCTGTGATGGCCGTCAGCAACATAAGTGTAAGGTACTTTTGCGAACAGGTCTATCAATTTTTTAATAGTTGCATCATCTTTAATTGCCCAGAAATGATGACCGAAACCTTCGTCAGCAACAAAATCGTAATCTGCTTTTTGTGTTTTAACAATGTTTGCAACAATGTCATCAATTTCTTTAACAGCAGGATAAGTAAAAAATACAGGCTCTATATTCGCATCCGTGGCACGAACGTGTTTCATCCGGTCTTCTTCTTTATCAGGGCGCGTAAGCTCATGTTTTTTAATGATATTATTCATATAATCATCTACACCGGCAGCGCCAACCAGTCCGTATTGCGTTTTACCGTTCATTGTTTGGGCATAGATGTATAAACATTCTTTTTCATCTTCAACCAACCAGCCATTTTTCTGAAATTTTTCAAAATTCTCTCTTGCTTTCTGATACACTTGCTCATCATGTTCATCAAGACTTTCAGGAAGATCGATCTCAGGTTTAGTAACATGTAATAAAGAAACTTCATTTCCTTTTACTTCTACTCTTGCTTCCTTTGAGTTTAATACGTCATAAGGACGACAGGCAAGATCTTTTACTATTTTTTGTGGTGGACGTAATCCTTTGAATGCTTTTAAAATTGCCATGGGTTAGTTGATTGGTTAATTGGTTGATTAGTTAATTGTGTAAGAGTTGTAATAGGCTCATTTGTTTACTTGAAATGTCTTGTCTCCGGATTTAATGAATTTTACAATTTGATTGGCTGCTGCTAAACCTGCATTAATATTAGCTTCAGAGGTTTCAGCTCCTTGTTTTTTAGGAGTAGCATAATACCTGTTCTCGAATTGTAAAAGTTCCGCATGATTATCAGGCATAATGTCTGTAACATACATGAAATCCGGTCTTGCTGAGAAAAATTTCTTCAATCCTTCTTCATCAATTACTTCTTTACGGGCTGTATTTACAACTGTTGCTCCTTTTGGCATTTTTGAAAGAAGATCAAAATTGATTGATTTTTTTGTTTTTTCAGTTGCCGGGATATTCAATGAAATATACTGGCAGGAACTATACAGCTCTGTTTCTGAACTTAGATATTTTAATCCGTCTTTCTCAACAATTTCTTTTGTTACAAAAGGGTCAAATACGGAAACTTCCATCCCAAAACCTTTAGCGATACGGGCTACATTTCTTCCTACCTGTCCGTAAGCATGTATCCCCAATTTCTTTCCTTTTAATTCGGTTCCGGAACCGCCTTTAAAGTTAGCTCTGATCATGAACACCAGCATTCCAAATGTAAGCTCTGCAACTGCATTTGAATTTTGCCCGGGTGTATTCATGGCTACAATTCCTTTTTCAGTTGATGCAGCAAGATCGATATTATCATAACCGGCACCGGCACGAACAATAATCTTCAGGTTTTTGCCCGCTTCAATCACCTGACATGTGGCTTTATCGCTTCTGATGATAAGTCCGTCAACATCCGCAACTGCTTTCACCAGATCATTCGGATCTGTATATTTTTCCAGAAGAACAGTTTCAAAACCGGCTTCTGCAAATATTTTTTTTATGCCATCAACAGCAATTGCTGCAAATGGTTTTTCTGTGGCTAATAAAATTTTTGTCATTTTTAAATGGTTAGCTTGCTGTTTTCCACAACTGGTTTAATTTTTCGGAGGACAATTATACTTTTTTTTTGAATATGAATTGCGTATTTAAGGGACTTTTTTTTCAGAAACAACGTGAAACTTTAATCGGTAACCCTGTTTTAATTCTTCATTTAGAAAATCATTAGGGTTGTTGGTTATTTCAGCGGAATATAACATTCCACTTGGTGGAAGCGGAGACAAGCTAATGAGTGTATCTTTTTGTATGCGTTCATTCATGGTGATCAGGAATTCTACCCGCTCGTCATGCGCTTTGGAGTACTTTTTAGTTATGATATATTGGTCAATAATGGTATAGCTCATTGTAGCTAAACCTATAATAACACTTGCTTTTTTCAATCCTTCGGCATATTTACCATTCAATAATCCGCTGTAACCCGCATAAAAACATATACCGCAGCAATAAACTGTAAGTAAAAAAGATAGAATGAACCAGATGCGGTATTCACCGCTTTGACTCATGATAAAAGCGATCAGACCAAAAACTAAAAAACAATTAATAAGCAGCAGGAGTGTAGCTGACCGTATATTTTTTAAAAAAGTTCGTATGGATAAAGTGATTCCCTGGTAATAGTGTTTTCCAATGATCATGAAAGGGCAAGCAAAAGCAATGATATAGACTAGTTTTTGTGGTAAAAACCAAAAAAATAATTTTCCAAACATATAGGAGCTTAAGCTGATCGTAGAAATTAAGCCCGGTTTTGGAAAAAAAGTTGCCCTTACATAATTGCCCGGAGCGACTACTGTAATTATAAATGAGAGCAAAAAAAATATGGATACGATGAATACCTTCCGATTGCTTTTGTCGGAAAAAAAATCGCGTATCTTATAATTATATTTTTTAAAGCCAAAATAAAAAAGCAATAAAAAAAACAGTCCGAAAATAACTGCATATACCTCCGAAGCGCTTCCAATATAGATAAAACAGAAACTTGCAGCTATTGTACTGAATAGTTTGCCTCGTTTATCAAATAAAAATGCGATCCCCCAGATAAAAGCGATGATACTGCCTAAATAATGGCTGATGCTATTGTACCAAAACCATGTTTCGCCAATATCAATTGTCATAAAAAATAATAATGCTGTAAATAGTAATGTTGACAGTCTTTTATGTGCAGTATCGATCAATAAATGGGAATAAGAGGAAATTGTATTTATTGCTTTGTACACACCGGCCAAAAGCAATACACCTGAAAATAAAGGATATAAAAAATACCAGGTTTGATCTACATCTAACACCTGATAGATCACATCCGTTAAAAATGTAGCTGCAATACGCCCGCTCCATAACATGTATTGTACTTTTACTTCTTTTAAAACACCGTAGTTATATACTTCCCAGATATAAGAATAATCGTCTGTAGCAAGTCGGCTATGCAGACAAAGTAATACATATAATAGTAAGAATGATACACTGGCAATGTAAAGTAGAAGTATATAACGTTTGCTCATTTGTTTAATATTGAATAAGCAATTTTACCTAAAAAAAGAATGTGTTCAGAATATAATTTTATATTTGAAGGAGATGATATCGCAAACAAACAAAACGCTCTATTTAATTATCGGTTTAGTAATTGTAACTTTTTTTTCAATATTTTCATTTGAGACCTTCAATTATGAATTGATCAAAGATGATGCTTGGTTTGTGGATCTGTTATCAGATAAAGGCGTAGGAGAAGTAGTCGTTCATAGTTATTTAAATGTGAATGGGCGATGGTTCAGTCATTTGTGGGATTCTTTCGTTTTTAAATTATTTTTCCACCACAATCATTTGTTTTTTATTTACCACTTTTTTTTACTTGCCTGTTTTATTTTATCACTAGCACTGTTTTTGAGAGTTTTTTTTCAAAAACAATATTCAGTAATTATTTCCTACTCAAGATCATTACTGCTATCTATCAGTCTAACCGCTTTTTTCTTTTTCTTTTTTTTTGAAGGCAGGGTAGAAGTATGGTATTGGGTAACCGCTACGGGTGTGCATTTGTTAAGCCTGATCGCATTACTGGTTGTGATCAGTTATTGCATAAAAAACGAATTAAAAGTAACAGAAATCATTTTGTTGATAGTTAGTGCGATGGCGATAGGTGGCATGTCGGAATCTTATGCGATAATGAGCTTGATAGCATTGATAATTATCGCTTTAAAAAAGCGCGCATCCTTTAAAAAAACATACATGATCGCAGGCCTGATCTTATTGTCATTGCTGGTGAATATATTATCCTCGGGTTTGCAAAGCCGGCTGAGCATGTTACCTGATTTTAATTTTTTGCTTGCTGTTCGAAACACAATACACTCAATGCTTTTGCCGTTTATCCGATATCAATATTTACCATTGAAAGTGGCAATGTTGATCTTAACTTATTTATTGGCTTTAAGGATTGGGAATTTAAGTTTATTGAAGAAAGAGAAATTTCTTTTTGGTCATTTTTTAAGACAGTTGCTAATTGTGATTAGTATAATTGCTTTTTCCTTTTTTGTACCCTGTTTTTTATTGACCGATATTATTGCTTATCGTATGGAATCATGGGGGTACTTATGTTTTTTATTATTTATATTCAACTATTTTACAAAATATGCCGTAAATAGCAGAGAATCTTAGGTGGTTAACAGGGTTTTTAAGATAATGTTAAAAGTCTTGACTTTCATCTAAAAAAGTTGTTACTTTACTTTAAATTTGGAATGTTATGCAGTTCTATTTCAAACATAGCATATTTGTTCTTGTAACCCTTGCAGTTGCCTTGGATGTTAATGCGCAAAGCGCTAATAATCAGGCTATTGTTACCATTATTGGCGATCCTGTTCAATCCAACTCTTACGCTGAAGTAAACGATGCTCCGCCTGTTCAGCAGCAGATCAAAAAAACAATTGAACCAACTTTAGAAAATGGTTTTCACATGCGTTTTGAAGTAGGTTCACCCCAATACGTGAACCACGGCGGAACTTCATCTTATTCCTCTTCGGGTTATGTAAAGCCTAAAAAGCATACTGCATCAATGACAGAGCGCAGCTTTAATGCAAAAAAACGTTTTAGAAGCTGGTTGCCTACCCACAAGAAAAAATATCGTCCTCACCTTTGCGGCCGCTTTTGATTTCCAATGTTCTCCTGTTTTTTTATTGATTTATTTATAATGTATTCCTAACTTCACGGCTTAGTTATATTAGCTAAAATTATATATGGACGATAAAAAACAATTAGAACAATTTGAGGCAAAAATTGCAGCAGGAGGGAAGATTGAACCTAAAGACTGGATGCCTGAAGAATATCGAAAGCAGCTGATACGTATGATGAGCCAGCATGCACATTCCGAGATCGTAGGGATGTTACCCGAAGGAAACTGGATCACACGTGCTCCTAATTTGCGTAGAAAAGCTATTTTATTGGCAAAAGTGCAGGATGAAGCAGGACACGGATTATATCTTTACAGTGCAACAGAAACATTAGGCATTGACCGTACTGAGCTGTTACAACAGCTTCATACCGGTAAGGCAAAATATTCAAGTATATTCAATTATCCTACACTTACCTGGGCTGATATCGGTGCTATTGGCTGGTTAGTAGATGGCGCAGCGATCATGAATCAAACAGCATTGGCACGCGGCTCCTACGGTCCGTATTCACGAGCCATGGTCCGTATCTGTAAAGAGGAAAGTTTTCATAACCGGCAGGGCTATGAAATCATGATGCACCTGGCACAAGGTACACCCGAACAAAAAGAAATGGCACAGGATGCGCTTAACCGTTGGTGGTGGCCGGCTATAATGATGTTGGGTCCAAGTGATGATCAGTCTCCCAATACGGAACAATTGATGCGATGGAAAGTGAAAATGGAAAGCAATGATGCTATTCGTCAACGTTTCATTGATCGAACTGTTCCGCAGGCAGATTTCATAGGCTTAACAATACCTGATAAGGATATGAAATTTAATGAGCAAACAGGGCATTATGAGCATGGCCCTATCAACTGGGCTGAATTTTTTGATGTGATAAAAGGAAATGGTCCTTGCAATGCAGAGCGTTTAAAAGCACGTATGGAAGCCGATCAAAAAGGTGCCTGGGTGCGTGAAGCAGCAGCAGCGTATGCAGCGAAACAAAAAAAAGAAAAAGCAGTAGCGTAAATAAAAGAGTAGGCAATTAGGCAAGTTGGCAAGAAATAAAAAAATCTGATAACAATCAACCAATAACCGATAACAATTAACAAATTATGAGTGACACTCAATGGCCCCTGTGGGAAGTATTTGTACAAGGTAATCCGGGAATACCACATAAACACTGCGGAAGCGTTCACGCTGCTGATGCGGAAATGGCACTGCAAAATGCGCGGGATGTATATACACGCAGAAACGAAGGTATCAATATCTGGGTTGTTCCTGCCAATGCAATAGTTGCATCAAGCCCCGAAGACCAAGGGCCTTTCTTTGAACCTGCAAACGATAAGCCGTATCGTCATCCAACATTTTATAAAATTCCCGAAGGAGTAAAATATTTATAAAGTCGTAAGTTTTAAGTGATAAGTTATAAGTAGATGTTTTAACTTAAAACTTAAAGCCTAAACTTAGAACATAAAATATGAAAGAAGCAAAATTTGAATACCTGTTGCGATTAGCTGATAGCAGCCTTATCATCGGGCATCGTTTATCTGAATGGTGTGCACATGGACCTATATTGGAAGAAGATATCGCATTGACCAATATCGCATTGGATTTTGTTGGGAACGGAACAGCTTTATATGCTTATGCAGCTCAGGTAGAAGGCAAAGGAAGAACTGAAGATGACCTTGCTTATTTACGTAATGAACGGGAGTACCGTAATTTATTATTGACCGAACAACCCAATGGCGATTATGCAAAAACCATTACACGGCAGTTTTTGTTTGATGCATACACTTTTTATTTATATGAAAAATTAAAAAGCAGCAAGGATGAAACCATTGCTGCCATTGCTGCTAAATCATTTAAAGAAATTACCTATCATTTACGTCATACTACAGAATGGATGCTTCGCTTAGGTGATGGGACACCTGAAAGCCATTTACGTTTGCAAAATGCATTGAATGATCTTTGGATGTTTACTTCTGATCTTTTTGATATGGATGAAGTGGATGCATTATTAATTAAGGAAGGGATTGCACCTGACCTGAATATACTTAAAGAGCAATGGGAAAAACATGTGAAAGAAGTAATTACTGAGGCTACTTTACAAATTCCTGCCACTACATTCAAACAAAAAGGCAGCCGTTCCGGCAAACACACTGAGCATCTGGGTTTTTTATTGGCGGAGATGCAATATGTGCACAGGGCCTATCCGGGTGCTAAATGGTAGAGTACAGATAACGAATCTGAACGAATTTACGAATCTGTATAAATTATTGTCATTCTGATCCGCCTGAGGCGGAGAAGAATCTTGCCTGATGCAACAACTATTAAATAAAGAACAAATTTTCAAACTCCTTTCAGAGATCCCTGATCCGGAGATCCCTGTGATCAATATCATTGAATTGGGGATTTTGCGTAAAGTGAAACTGGAAGATGGTCTTTGTACAGTTGTTATTACACCTACTTATACCGGCTGTCCGGCAATGAAAGTGATCGAGGATGATATTAAGAGCAAACTTAAAGAGATCGGTATTGAGCAGGTAAAAGTGGAGCTGGTGTATTCTCCCGCCTGGACCACAGACTGGATCAACGATGAAGCCAAAGAAAAATTAAGGGCTTATGGCATTGCGCCACCCGACCATAGTTCAATTGATAAAGGAGTGTTGCTTGGTAAGCCGCGTGAATTAAAATGTCCTTTATGCAATTCGAAAAACACGGAAATGATCTCCCAATTTGGTTCCACGGCCTGCAAAGCATTGTACCGTTGCCTTGATTGTAAAGAACCTTTTGATTATTTCAAGTGTTTATAAGTTTGTTCATTCTAAGAACATTTCCTCATTAAATTTTCTCCAATTAAAATAGTATTTTTATAACATGAACTTTTCATCAAAATTAATAGAAGAAGCTGTTAATGAATTCAATAAACTGCCCGGAGTAGGTAAGCGTACTGCTTTGCGCTTTGTTTTGCATTTGATGAAACAAGACCAGACGGATGTAGCACAATTCGGGAATGCATTCATAAAATTACGTGCCGAACTTCGCTATTGTGAAAAATGTCATAATGTTGCCGACAAACCCTTGTGTGAAGTGTGTGCCAATCCGCACCGCGATCAAGGTACAGTATGCGTGGTGGAAGATATCCGTGATGTGATGGCCATTGAAAATACACAACAATATCGGGGCGTTTATCACGTTTTAGGCGGGATCATTTCTCCCATGGATGGGATTGGGCCAAGTGATCTGAACATTGAATCACTGGTGCAAAAGGCGTCAGCAAATGAAATTAAAGAAGTGATCATGGCATTGAGTACAACAATGGAAGGTGATACCACTAATTTTTATATTTATAAACGTTTGAAAGAATATAACGTTACCATCAGTACCATTGCAAGAGGTGTCTCTATTGGTGATGAATTAGAATATGCCGATGAAGTGACGCTTGGTCGTTCAATCGTTAATCGTACTCTCTACGAAAATTCATTGACGATTAAATGATTTACCGATATACCTATGTGAAGATGTACCTATGTGAAGATGTACCGATGTGAAGATGTACCGATGTGATGATATAAACAATAATTTAATTTATGGAAAAAGATAAAACAAATTTAATAGTGGATTTAACGTTTCAATTTTCAATAGAAATTATAAAATATACGGAATCACTTGAAGCATTAAAAAAATACAATTTATCCAACCAGTTATTTAGAAGCGGTACGAGTATAGGGGCGAATGTAAATGAGTCACAAAACGCTGAAAGCAAGGCCGATTTTGTTCATAAGATCAAGATTTCTGCTAAAGAAGCAGAGGAAACAAAATACTGGCTCTTACTTTGCCATCATTCTTCAAATTATCCAAATTGCGAAAATCTTTTGCAACAAATTGAAAGTATTATTAAAGTATTAGGTAAGATTATTGTAACATCTAAAAAAGCAAATTCAACTCCATATATTAATTAATCGGTACATTGTTCCATCTCCACATTGGTACATTTTAAATGAAATTATCAGTTATCATCGTCAACTACAATGTCCAACATTTCTTAGAGCAATGTTTGCACTCGGTGCGCAAAGCTGTGAAAAATATTAATACGGAGATATTTGTAGTCGATAATAATTCAGTGGATGGTTCAATCACCATGTTGAAATCCCGCTTTAGCGGGACGGAAGTAAAATTAATTGAAAATAAAAAAAATACCGGATTTTCTTACGCTAATAATCAGGCGATCAAATTATCAAAAGGGGAATATGTATTGTTATTAAATCCTGATACGGTTGTAGAAGAAGATACTTTTGAAAAGGCGATCGCGTTTATGGATGCGCATCTTGATGGGGGAGGGTTGGGTGTGAAAATGCTGGATGGTAAAGGAAATTTTTTACCTGAATCAAAGCGCGGACTACCAACTCCGGCAGTTGCTTTTTATAAGATCTTCGGGCTTTCTAAGTTATTTCCTAAATCAAAAATAGCAGGCCGTTATCATCTTGGATTTTTAGATAAAGATAAAATCCATGAAGTAGAAGTGCTTTCAGGAGCATTTATGCTTTTGCGGAAAAGTGTATTGGATAAAGTAGGTTTACTGGATGAAGCGTTTTTTATGTATGGTGAAGATATTGATCTGTCATACCGTATTGTTTTGGGTGGATATAAGAATTATTATTATCCGGAAACACGTATCATTCACTATAAAGGAGAGAGTACCCGTAAAAGCAGTGTAAATTATGTATTTGTATTTTACAAAGCGATGATCATTTTTGCGAAAAAACATTTTTCTCAAAACAAAGCGCAATTGTTCTCATTTTTGATCCATGCGGCCATATACCTTCGTGCCGGGCTTGCCCTAATAGTTAGATATTTAAAAGCAATTGCATTGCCTGCTTTTGATTTCGGATTAATAATGGCGGGTTTGTTGTTTATCAAAAATTACTACGAAAAAAATATCAAATTCATTGAAGGAGGTTCTTATTCAGAATCACTTATAGCTATTGCTTTTCCACTATATACACTGATATGGATGTTTACTGTTTACCTCAGTGGTGGTTATGACAAGCCCATTCGCCTGTTCAGAATATTGCGTGGTGTGTTGGTAGGTACTGCTATTATTTTGATCGGCTATGCCTTACTTCCTGAAGCATATCGTTTTTCCCGTGCATTGATCTTATTCGGAATGGGATGGGTAATATTATCATATATGATCTCACGATTAATTTTTCATGTATCAGGATTAAGATCTTTTAGTTTGAATGCCGATAAAAGCAAACGTATTGCTGTTATTGGAAAACAAGAAGAATTTGAACGTGTCAGTGGTTTATTAAAACAAACACAGGTAAATACAAACTTTCTGGGCTTTATAAGCGCCGATGATAATGGCGCGCAGCATGTTAATTATGTGGGCAGTATTCATCAGATAAAAGAAGTAATTGAAATATACAAGATCAATGAAGTGATATTTTGTTCGCGTGATATTTCTGCGCAGGGAATCATTAATTACATGCATACACTTGTTTCGGAGGATGTGGATTTTAAGATAGCACCGCCCGAAAGCTTATCTATCATAGGCAGTAATTCCATTGATACAGCAGGTGATCTGTATATTATTGATGTAAATTCAATAAGCAGATCAAAAAATAGGCGGAATAAACGTTTATTGGATATGCTTTGCAGTTGTGTATTTCTGGTATTCTTTCCTGTTTTGATCTTATTTCAGGAAAACAAGGCCGGTTTTATAAAAAATATCTTTTCGGTATTATTCGGTTTAAAATCGTGGGTTGGGTATGGTAATGACAGCAATGAGCATTTACCAAAGCTGCGTCCATCTGTTCTTTCTCCGGCTGATGCAATTAAAAATATTGGTATCACTTCAGCTATTCGTGAGCGTTTGCATTTAGCATATTCCAAAGATTACAGAATTGAAAATGATCTGAATATTGTCTGGAAGTCGGGCCGGCAATTAGGAAATTAATTTAACTGTATAAAAACAAAAGCTCCATCCCGGCAAATCGGAATAGAGCTTTTTATTTTATTATTTTGAATTAATCTAAAATTATTTTAACAACACTTCGTTTGTTTTCTCTTACTACATCTGCAAAGTAAATTCCTTTTGAAAGGTTTTGCAGTGAGATCACTTTGTTGTAAGTGCCTTTAAAGTTTTCTAGTTGTTCTGAATAAACAATACGTCCAAGCACATTTATAATTTGTATTTCAACATTTCCTTTTTCAGCAGCTTCGAAGCTTAATGTAAAGGTTTTGTCATTGCTTGGGTTCGGATAAACGTTCACAGTAAAGTTGGCTGTAATATTCTCTTTTATTCCGATCATTACGTCCACAAGGATCTTATCAGTTGCAGTACATCCATAGATATCAGTTACAACAACAGAATATGTTCCTGTTGCGGTCACTGTGATCATTTGTGTTGTAGCACCTGTGCTCCATGCAAAGGTAGCTCCCGGATTTCCGGCATTCAACACAAGGCTGTTGATCACAATAGTATCATTTCCTAGGTTAACAACCGGTGGCGGATTGATCGTAACATTAATTGTGTCGCGAATGATACAGTTACCTGTTCTTACCTCCACACAATACATACCTGACTGGCATACATTGATGGATGGATAATTTTGTCCGCCACACCAAACATAGGTTGCGCCCGGTATAAAGCCCGGAGTCAACTTGATACATTTGCAAACGGTAGTGTCAGGACCAAGATCAACATCAATAGAGTTATCAATGATCACAATATGAATTGTATCAGAATCAGAACAGCCCTGAGGCGTTGTTACATCAACATAATACAATCCTGTAGCACTAACAGTAATTGTTTGAGTTGTAGCTCCTGTGCTCCACACATAAACGGATCCCGTTACACCTGCATCAAGTGTTATTGTTTCATGAGTACATGTAGTGAAGGAGGTATCATTTCCAAGGTTAATCACTAATGGAGGCAGCATACTTACCATAACTGTATCTTTTGCTTTACAACCATTGATCCTGTCAACTACTTCAAGAATATAGATACCTGTTGTATCCACTATTGGATTAGCTGTATTAGCTCCCGAAACAATATTTCCATCCATGGTTGTCCAGTTGAATCCTACATTTGAGGAGGAAGAACCGTTCAACATGATCCAGCCATCACCGCAAAGTACAGTATCAGCGCCGGCATTTACATCCGGAGGAGTATTGTCTAATATTACTATAGCGGTATCCGTAGCTGTACATCCGCTTATTGGATGAATAACGGTCAGTACATAAATACCTGCTGAGATCACCGTAGGATTTGCAGTGGCTTGTCCGCTTACAATTATTCCACCTGCATAAGCATTCCAGTAAAATAATGCTCCCGGAGTATCAGATGATCCATCCAATATCAAAGTATCCACTGTGCAATTCAATACCATGTCGCCGCCTGCATCTGCATGTGGTTTCGTGTTATTGTAATATACATTTGCAGAATCTTTTGCTGAGCATCCGTTTTGCGGATTAATTACAGTCAGAACATATTTACCCGGAATTTGCACAAGCGGAGTAGCAGTGTTTCCACCGGAAAGAATTACTCCTCCGTCTTTAGCTACCCACATGAAAGTTACACCCGGTGTGCTGGATGATCCGTTTAAAGTAACTTGTGTTACAGCACAGGTGAGTGTTTTATCCGGACCAGCATTTGCATTTGGAGGGGTCATATCAGAAGTAACAACAACCGTATCGCTTGCACTGCAATCACTAATTGTATCAGTAACAGTAAGGATATAGGTCCCGGCTGCATTTACAGTTGCATCAGCAGTATTAGCTCCTGAAACAATATTACCGTTCGATGTGGTCCAGCTGAATGTCAGGTAAAGTGATTGTGTTGAACCGTGTAAAATAACTGTAGGGTATTTACAAGTAATTACTTTATCAGGACCTGCATTCACGTAAGGCGGATAATTATTCAAGAATACTTTTACTGTATCTTTTGCACTGCATCCGTTCACCATATCAGTAACAGTTAGTATGTAATAACCTCCTGCATCTACTGTTAGAGCAGCCGTATTGCCACCTGAAACAATATTACCTCCTATGGTTATCCAGCTAAAACCGGCTCCGGCAGTTGCAGATGAACCATTTAATATTATTGAAGTTTCGGAACAGGTCAATGTCATGTCAATTCCTGCGCTTACATTTGGCAAGGTGTCATCTACTGTTACTACTGCAACATCCATTGCTTCGCATCCATTGATCGGATTAGTAACAGTTAAGACATAAGTACCTGTAGCATTTACAGTTGGAGTCGCAGAACTGCCACCGCTTACAATATTTCCGTCAACTGTTGACCAGCTGAATGTAGCGCCAATAGTTGTAGAAGATCCATTCAATACAACTGAACTGGTTATGCAATTCAAAATTTTATCAGGGCCTGCATTTATATTTGGCGCAGTAATATCCTGGAATACATTGGCAGAATCCTGTGCAGTACATCCGTTTTTAGGATTGGTAACTGTCAGCACATATTTACCCGGGATCTTTACTAATGGAGTAGCTGAATTAGCGCCGGATAGAATAACCCCTCCGTCTTTTGCTACCCACATAAAAGCCGCTCCTGGTGTAGTGGATGATCCATCAAGTGTAACTTGTGTTACAATACAATTTAATGTTTTATCCGCACCCGCGTTTGCATTTGGCGGGGTCAAGTCCACGGTAACACTTACCGTATCTTTTGCTGTACAATCATTGATCGTATCAGTAACAGTAAGAACATAAGTTCCACCGGCGTTTACAGTTACATCAGCTGTATTGGCTCCGGCAGTGATGTTGCCGTTTGTTGTTGTCCAAAGGAAAATAAGGTTTGGAGATTGTGTGGAACTATGCAATGTAATAGTAGTATTATAGCAATTGATCAATGTGTCCAAACCTGCATTAACATAAGGCGGGGTGTTGTTCAGCATTACTACTGCTGTATCTGAAGCGGTACATCCGTTACCGGGATTGGTAACTGTTAAAATATAAGTACCGGCAGCGTTCACTGTAGGGGTGAGTGAGCTTCCTCCCGTAACAATATTTCCTCCAATGGTTGACCAGCTATAAGTAGCGCCAACTGATGTAGAAGAACCATTCAGCATAATAGAAGTTACAGAGCATGTAAGCATCATATTAGCACCTGCATTGGCATTAGGTTTTGCATTATCATAAAACACAAGTGCTGAATCAGAAGCGGTACAACCATTTGCAGGATTAAATACGGTAAGCACATATTTACCCGGCACCTGTACAATCGGTGTTGCAGTATTATCACCGGAAAGAATTGCTCCTCCGTCTTTGGCAACCCATGAAAAACTAACTAAAGGGGTGCTTGATGATCCGTTCAAAGTAACTTGTGTTACTACACAGTTTAATGTTTTATCGGGGCCTGCATTTACGTTAGGCGGTGTGTTTTTAATTGTAACAACTGCTTTGTCTGTAGCTGTACATCCATTGGCAGAAACGGTAAGTGTATATGTTCCCGCAGCATTCACTGTAGGTGTGTTTGTATTTCCACCAGAAACAATATTCCCATCAGAAGTTGACCAGCTGAACGTTGCACCCGCTGTGGTGGATGATCCGTTTAATGTGGTGCTTGTGTTGATACAGCTCAGTTCTTTATCAGCACCCGCATTCACATTTGGAATTGGGTTAACAAATACTTTTGCTGTAGTAAATGCACAACAGCCATTTGCACCTGTTACAGCTACTGTATAAGTTTTAGTGCTTGTTGGTGTTACTGTAATGGAAGAAGTAGTATTTCCTCCCGGACTCCAGGAATATGTAAAGGGAGGTATTCCTCCTGTTACATTTGCTGTAAGAGTTACAGCAGGACCGTTGATACATCTTGAACCACCTTGTACAGTCACTTGCGGGTCAGTGGTAAATGATCCATTTAAAAAATCTTTTAAAACAGCATTTGTTTCAAATGACGCACGTGTTGAAATCAGGAAAGATGCAAAACAAGGGTCTATACCATTTAAATTGCAAAGGTTAATACCTCCTTCAAAAAATGCGCCACATGGAAATTTATTAGGTGTTCCGTTTTTTGGAGTGTATGGCCAGGGTGAATTTACTTCTGTGGTATTGGTAATAGCAAAAGCGTTAGTTCCAAGAGAAACTAGATTAAGAGCCCCATGTGAGCCTCCTGATCCCACCCATTTGTATACTTTAATAGTTGAAGTACCACCTCCATCTTTAAATTCACTTACAATAAGAATATCACCTATGGTATGTACACCACTGAATGTTCCATTAGAGTTTACACTTATAGTTTTTTTAAATAACCAGAATCCAATATTAGCGCTTCCGTTAACCGCATAACGATCCGCAAAAAAGTAAAGCTTACAATTATTATAAAGTGCTATTCCTCCGTGAAGAATATCATCTTTATCCGGTACAGTACCGGTGGTCCAGCCCCAATTAGGAATATCAAGGTCATCCTTGGATCCTCCTCCATGAAAAATATTGTTTGGGTCCACAATAATACCGGTGGTTAATTGTGCGCTGCTGGTATTATTGAATATCAGATCCCAGTCATCTGGTGGGTTAGGGGATGAGGCTGTTGCATTTCCATCCAGTTCGAACCCGGTAGTTATTTGAGCAGTTGTATTATAAAATTGAAATGTAAATAAGAAAAAAAGTAATGTAAAAATTTTTCTTAGTGATCTGTTTTTGTAGTGAAGACAATCATCATGTGTAATGTACTTCGTTCGTAATTTTTTTATCATCATCGTTGTTTTTTTGTTTAAAAGTTTATCAGGCAAAATTCCGAAGCCTGAGCCCGATAGCTGTTATATAACTTTTAATTTTTTTTATATGATTCATAGCTTCTGAAAATGAAGCGGCGAGGAGTTATGTAATTTTTTAAAAAGATTACATGATTCACAGGGTTAAAGAAAAAGAAATAAAGAGGGGTAAAGTAGAAATTAAAAACTGTGTTGTTTTTAATTAAACAAATATTCGTGCTAACGGTTTGCAGCTTTGCGTTGTGGCGGATTAGATGCACTAACCTGTCTAAACGCACACTGTTTATTAATTGCACACCTGTTTATATTCGCACTCCGCCCGCCATAATCGCAAAGGTGCTGTTATAGGTTGGGCGGTTTTGTTATTGTTCATTCTATGCTGTGTCTGCTTAAAGTTTGCACTTGCTTGTTCATGTAACACTTCTTATGTCCTGCTATCGCGGGCTGAGCGGTCGTAGTTTAAATTTTTACAGAAGGGAAGGATTTTTTTCACGTCACGCATACACAGGCGGGCGGGGAAAATGGCAAGCTTATTTGCGGCCAAATACTTTCATTCCTTAATCTAAAGCTGCAAATGTGCTTGCCATTGAGTGTTTGCATATTATTTTTTCTTTTTCTTGTCCGAAATTTTTTTAGTTTCTTTTTCAAAATCACTTTCAAAATTTTTGTCTTGAGTGATCCTAAATTTTTCATATTCCTTTTCTGCCAATTGTTTTGCTACTTCGTGTTTTACTTTTCCAGCGTCTTTTAAAATTTGATATTCGTTGAATTGTAAAAAGGCATCAAGTTTTGAAATCCATTCAGTCATTTTCATTGGTATTTGTCTTGCCGCCTGATTTTCCGCATAGTCCAAATACATTGTTACCACTCTTTCCAATTCTTTTATTTCCTTTTCAATCAAATAATTTTTAGCAATAGAAACATCGGTCTTTAAAATTTTCCCTTTCGGTGCGTTCTTCCAGGTCTGCAAACCCATATTAGGTTTTGTAGAGCTTGCTCGTTCTGAAATTATTTGTGCCGCAGTTTTTCCGGTCGTTGCCCAATGCAATTTATTTTGAACCGTTTTAAAAAAAGTTTGCGTTATATCCGCTTCTTTCTTGTAGTCGATACTGCACTGTTCATAGATGTCGGTAATTTTTAAATAAAAACGTCTTTCACTTGCACGGATTTCTCGGATACGCTCCAATAATTCGTCAAAATAGTCTTTACCAAAACGCTTGCCTTGTTTCAAACGTTCATCGTCCAATACGAAACCTTTAATTATAAACTCTCTCAGAGTTTTGGTCGCCCATATTCGAAATTGTGTGGCTTGAAAACTGTTTACTCGGTATCCAACTGCTATAATAGCGTCAAGGTTATAAAAGTCAACATCTCGGGAAACATCTCGGCTACCTTCCTTTTGAACTACTCTAATTTTTCGAGTAGTTGAAACTTGCTCTAATTCACCACTTTGGTATATTTCTTTTAAATGGTACGTAATGGTGTTACTTTCAACACCGAACAATTCTGCCATTTTCTTTTGGCTTAACCAAAATGTTTCTTCCTGAAAAAACACCTCTACTCTTACGTCACCATCAGGCGATGAGTAAAATATTATATCATTGGATTGCGGAGTGAAATCTTTACTCATATTTACTTAGCTTTTTTCTTAATGCTTTTTTTCCTTTCGGGGTTAACTTTTCCTTGCTGTTTCTCTTTATCTGTTAATTTTAAAGGGATTTTACTTTGTTCTAAGGATTTATTAAAATATTTATTCATCCACAAAACTTCCGTTCTATTATGACTTTGTCCGGTAGAGTCTTTTGTAGTTGTTTTTATTGTTTTCTTCTGCCAACCTCTTTTTGCCGTTAGAATGGTATCATAAAGCTTGTTCTCGTAACCACTTATAAATATCATGCATTTAGCTTTGTTCGCCAACGTAAGAAGTTCTTTATGAAATTTCTCATCGTTTGCATCGATGCGATAACCATTTGTTCTATCGCCCAAATATGGAGGATCGAGATAAACTAAAGTAGCGGGACGATTTATATATCTTTTTAAAAGTTTTCTTGCGTCTTTATTCTCGATGCGTACACTTTTTAACCTTTCTACAACTGCTTTTAAGCGAGAAGGAAGATTATTCCATCTGTTCACTCTCGCATCATGATTGTTTCTAGAATATGAGTCTGAATATGAGAACCCACCTCTTTCATCTCCAAAAACACCATTAATTGCCATCATTGATTGAACTAAAAATCGTCTCGCCTTTTCCAACTTACTAATTCCATTTCCATTTATTCTCGCATTAATTAATTCCTGCTCTGCGTATGGTGTTAACTCAATTAATCGGCATAATTCTAAGTGATTGTCTCTTAATTGCTCAAAAACATTTATTATTTCATTATCAATGTCATTTATTACTTCAATAGGGGCCTGTTTTTTTCGCAAAGTAATTGCGGCAGATCCGCAAAACGCTTCCACCCAACAATTATGTGGTGGCAAATCTTCGGAAAGTTGCAAAGCAATTTTATTCTTTGAGCCAAAATAGCCAAAAGGGGGATGAATTTTTTTATTAGTTGTTTTAATTTCTTTTACTAACTCCATACGGACTTACAATTTTCTTGTTAGGCTAATTGATTCTTCTTCTTTATTCCACTCAAGTTGGTTTAAATAAATAGCTTTGAATGGGTTATTTACAATCATTAATTTTTCAAAGTCAAAGGTATCGTTTGAAACAACTGGAAGCAAATACAAAAAATATTTTTCTCCAAAAACCTTTGAAATTTCCATTTCATTTTTACTCCAATAAAATTTAAAATCTTGAACGGAAACGGCTTTTACTTCAATGTATCTGTCAATCCGTTTTGAATCAATGTCTAAATGATTTTCAAAGCTTTTGATGTCATAACCTGCTAAAACATTATCTTGTGAGGTATGTTCTATTTCGTTTGGATCAAGCGAAATATCTGTCAAACGCTTCACTTCAAATTCAATTACTGCTTTCTCCGCTGTTAAACCAATTGAATCGTTTTCTGCTTGTTTCTTTTTAAGTGTCTCGGGAGAAAGTTTTTTTCTGTTGAATTGCTTTGTAAAAAGGTCAGAGTAGTTGGGGTTTACAAAGTAAGTTGTATTGTCTTCACTTGCTTTAATAAACTCCAATTCAAGCAGTAAGTTTCTTGTGTCGCTGAATTTTATTTTCTGTATTTCAGTTGCTTTAAAAAATATCTTCTCTGTATCAGTTTGAAAGTTTAAAAGAAAATCCCTTAACTGCTCTGAAACTATACCATTTGAGGAAAATAAAACAGGAAGAAATTTCCTTTTGAAATCGTCAATGGAATCGTGAGTAAGCGAGAAAGATTTTGTCGGTGATAGCTCGTCAGAAGTACTTTTGATAATTTTTAAATCTTCTAACAAAGACAATGTTTCATCAAATGACAAAGCATTTTCTAAATACTTCCTCCTAATATTGCTAACATGCCTCACTTGTGCATCAGCAAGTGTGTTGCATAGTATATGCAAATGCGACAATTTTATTTTATCAAATAGTTTTCTCATTTCTTACCAAACAAGCGGTCATAAGCTTTTAATTCGTCATCTTCATCATCAAACATATCCAATGAATAAATTCTATAATCTTGGTCAATAATTCTACTCATTTTTTCAGCCTTTTTCCTTAGGTTGCTTAAAATATCTTGGTCAATAGAATTTTCATATTGTAAAAAATAATAATTGGCTTCAACATTTTCCGAGCCTCCTACACGATGAATTCTGTCAAGCGATTGCAAGTATTGCGCACAATTGTATGTAAGATCATAATAGATTGCATTATGGCAAGTTTTGTGAAGCGAAATAGATTCAGCACACGCAGCAGGATTGGCAATTAAAATATCAAGTCCGCTTTTGGGGTCTACAAATTCGTCTCTGATTTCTTCTCTTGTCAGTTCATCAGAAATAGATGATTGTTCAATTGGAGTTTTACCATAAATGGAGCGACAACGCAAGTCCATTTTTTTATTAAAATGGTTCTCAAGTTTCTCAATTGTACCAACAAAATTTGTCCATATAACGACCTTTTGTTTTTGCTTCTGTAATTCCTGAACTTTAGTTGTGAGGTATTGAAACTTTGCGGGCAACTCCAGTTTATCGTAGTCGCGAACTATGTATCGCAAATCTTTGTCATCATCTAAAATTTTTTCGTCATAGTTGTCAATAGCTTTATTCAGAAGGTGTAAATATGAAACGCTTTGACGCAAACGAATCATTCTACCTCTTTTCAGTTTATCAATGAAGTCAATGTTGTGTAAGTAATCATCAATTGCGTAGTTTTTAATTTTTCTTTCGATCGCATCATAAATAATTTTCTCATACTTATTCATTGAAAGAATAATCGGATCATGAAATTTTGCAGGCATTAAACCAAGGTCATCTTTTCTAACTCTGTAAAACAGAGGTCCGACTTTGGTTTCTAAAATTTCTTTTGCTTCATCAATTCTATTACCCTTTTCTAAGGTTTGAAGTTTAATTCTTGTACTGGATTCTATCGTTTCATTTTGTGGCCATAAAAAATCAAAGAGGTTATAAATGTCGCTAAAACTTTTAGGGATTGGTGTCCCTGTTAGTATGCAACGAAATTTTGTATGTTTGGCTATATTTAAAACAGCACTTGCCCAGTTGCCGTTCACTTGTTTTATATAGTGTGCTTCGTCAATTACAAGAAAAGAATTTATGCCTTTCTGAGAAAAGAAAGTATTGATTTCTTTTTGATCATTGATAAGAGTTTGAAAGGTTGTGAGATATAATTCATGTTTATTGTCGCTATTCGCAAAGTATTCGCTTTTTCGACTTCCCTTGTCGCCACCAGCTAAAACCTTTTGTTTCGGTTTCCTTCCAAGCGTTTCAACGAATTCATTTTTCCATGGCCCAAAGCAGGCAGGAGGGCCTACAACAAAAAGAACATTTACTTTTCCTTCCTCTTTTAGTTTTTCATAAACACTTAAAACAACTGATGTCTTGCCGCTACCCGGAACGGAAAAATTTGCCCCATTATGAATTAAGTATAAATGAAATGCCGCTTTGAGTTGATGTGGTTTTAATCTTCTTGTTGGCAAATGAGTTTTGAAAAACTGTTCAAAGTCTTTGAATTGTTTTTTGTTGAATGTTCCATTCTTGAAATCTTTTCCAAGTTTTTTTGTGTTTTTAAATTCTTCCGATCGCTCCGAAATGGAATCAATTTTAGTTTCGCAATTCTTTGTGGGCTTGAACTTTATTTTTTCTTTTTGAAAATAACTTGTTATTTTAGTAAGTATCTTCTCAGCCTCTTCCCCAGCATATGTAAAAGTGTTTTCAGCTTCATTTTTAAATCCCCAAAATTTTAGCTGACTAATTTGATTGGGTTTTAATGAAGTATTTTTTAGAATTAAAATATTTTCGGTGAAATCAATTATCATTTTTTCTTAAGAAGTTTTTTTGCAGTCTGTTTGTGTTCCCAAAATTCTTTTTCTAATTCATGCGCCCTCTCTTGAATCTCTTTTGCCTTTTTGTATGCCTCATCTACTTTATGAATATCCAAATTTGCAGAAATCATATTTTCGTGATTTAATTTTTTCAAAGCGTCTATTAATAGCGTAAGCGGTGTATCAAGGTCTTTTTCATGATCTATTCTTCTGATTGCTTCTTTAACCCTTCCAATTATTAATTTCTCATTTTTCTTACCCCATTTCTTATCAATAATTTTTAAATCATCGTTATCATTAATTTCGTTTTTATCGAGATCAACAGTGTTCGTTTGAATTTTCATTAATTCCTTCTTTGCATCCTTGTTTTTCAGAATTCTTGGAATTGTCCTGATAACTTGCATAAGTTTCATGTTGTCAGGAAAATCTTTTTTTCTAATAATTTTAAAGGCAACATCTTCAATATCCCCAACCTCATCTTCTTCAACTTCAAGTTTAATTCTTGTTTTTTCATCTTGGAGTTGCTTGTATAGTTGATAGTATGGTATAAAGGAATACCACCTTCCCTCTCTGTCAGCTCTGCCTTCAGAAATAGTGTCATACAAGCTATCTCTGTCTAAGGTGTCCAAATAACGGTCGATACACTCCAATGGACCAAGAAATTCATCTTGATATTTTTTCATGACAATATTGAATTCTTTTTCCGTTAAACCGACATGTGTCGGATCATCTTGGAGTTGGTCTTTCAGGCTCATTCCGTTCCTTATTTTTCTTTGGATAGAAATAGCTCTGTCAAAGTTTGTATATTCGGATTTACCATCACTTTGTAACTGGTACCTGTTTTCAATTTGCTCTATTTCTTTAATTGTAGGTGGCCCTCCCTCATCTCCTTTCCCTGGAAGTATAACAACTTTCATTGTTTCACGTTCCAATTCTTCCATTGTCATTTTTCTTCTATTACCATTAATGAGAAATCCATCACAAGTAATAATTGCGGGTTCGTTTTGTCCTGAATGTTCAACAGATTTTTTAAGTTTTAAATTATTTTCTTCATCTTTTTCTTTTAAAAAATTGCGAAGTATTACTTGCGTTGTTTCTTTTGTTTCGTCTAACACGCCATTAAGTTTCTCATAGCTCGAAACATCTGAGGCTATTCTCCCATTGTCTTTTCTGAATCTCAAAAGTTTTACTGGAACAAGATAAACGTCTCTTTCGCCCGCTTTTCCTCTTTGTCTATCATTACGAAATTCAATTACAGTTTTTTCGGGATTAGCACCTTTTTCAGCTTTTGTTTTTATTTCTTTGGCAAAATCATCAATGATTTTACGTTCTGTGTCAGTGGAGATTTTATTACTCATGTTGAAGGGTTTTAGTCTTTAAATGGAGGGATTAAATTACTGAATTTTGATGAATTTCTGAGTAAAAATGTAATTTGTGGGAGGGAGATTGTAGCTCTTTTGCAAGCCTTTGGTCGTGCGGTGGGCTTTTGAGCGGGCTTGCAAATGTGCTGCAATGTGGGATAGCCAAAACGCCCCGTTTCTTTTTTCAACGGGGCGAAAAAGTGCGTTGGGGTAAAAATTTAAACTTCTTGTGATGGGGTTGAGCGGTCGCCTGAGTGTCGGAAAGTCAGCCGATTTTTTTAGGAACCGAGATGTTTTTGGTTACCGATAAATTGTCTTGGTGTGAAGTCTGCCCGCCTTACCTATAACGTTTTAGGGGCTTGCGCAGTGCGGCTTTCGGAGCTTCCTGTGTCTATACCCAAAAATGTTTATATGAAGATACAAATGTTTTTTAGTGAGGGCAAATAAAAAGTGCGAAGCACACAACTTGTCCGCCCGAACGATGACCGACAAAACCCGCATTGCGCAATTGCCCCGTGTTACCTGCTGTGCCTTAGTCTGCGTATACCCAATGGTCTACGTGCGGATATTTATATGCGTCGTAACCGTCAAATGACAAACAGCTTATTTCGAAAGTTTCTTGATTTTTTTTGTCTTGGTACTTACGATAATAGAATGGTCTGGAAACAATTGCTCTTTTCGGAACCTTGTCAAAAAACGAGTGTTCTAAATTGTCTGGATATTGTCCGAACGTAGTTTTGTAGTCCTGAATTACTTGAACAATTCGATCGCCTCTCTTTTCTGTGTCCGCTTTTATAGCTCGCTTTATGGGAGGGAAAGAAACGTAACAGAATATTAAAAGGATTACGGTCAGTAAAAAGTAGCGCATTGTTTTAAATTTGAATTTTTTGTCGAGCCAATGAACTAAAAGGAAAAACAAGCTAAGTGGAATAACAATGAAAAGCGCGGGAGGAAAGATCGGCCAGCCAAATGAAAGTCGGTAAAGACAAAACAAGATAAATGGAATTGCGAACAAACTGAAGAGTGTCAAAACAATTGTCCCGGGTTTAGTTAATTTGTCCATTGGCATTGCAGGTAACTTACTTATACAGGAAGTTTTTCTTCTAAAAACTTCCCCAATCCAACAATTTTTGGTAAGTAGGAGGAAGGTTTTAAAATTTTCATTTCCTTTTATTTTTTAATGTTTAATTTATCTAATGGACTGTTTATTTTGCTTATCGCTCTCATGCTCACATGTGTATATATTTCAGTTGTACGCGATGATTTATGTCCAAGTAATTCTTGTATATATCTTAAATCAGTACCATTCTCAAGCAAATGCGTAGCATAACTATGCCTTAGCATGTGCAAATTAATATTTTTTCGTATACCCGCAAGCTCGCATCCTCTTTTTAATACCAATGCCAGGCTCCTTTCGCTATATCGATCACCCTTTTGTCCTTCAAATAAATATTTTTCCGGACGATAATCTTTATAGTATACTCTTAACATTTCCAGTAAGGTATTACTCAAAGGAACTATCCTGTCCTTCATACCTTTAGCTTTTTGTATATGTACCAGCATTCGTTTGCTGTCAATATCATCAACCTTCATATTTAATAGTTCGCTGCGTCTTAACCCGGAAGAATAGATAAAGCTTATCATGCACTTGTGTTTTAAGTTATCCAAAGCATTAATAATTCTGGCTACGTCTTCCTCCGAAATTATTTTCGGTAAACTATTCGCTTTTTTAGGACGATGGATCAGATCAACGTTGAGTGCCTTGGACCCTATTTCCCTGAAAAATAATTTTACAGCATTTACCACTTGGTTTTGAAATGTGGCCGAATAATTATTTGCTAAAATATACTTATTGTTAAAAGTGATTATATCATCATTTGTAATTTCATGCACAGATTTATTATGATAATATTTCAAAAAGGTTTTTAAAGAGTCCGTATAAGTTCCAATGGTGCTTTCGCTGTATCGTTTTGAGCGCATCCAGCTTTTAAATTTCTCAATCTTTAAAACCGATTCCTCACTTAGTTCTTTGTTTTTAGGATCCGTATTATATTTTGCAACTTTTTTCTTTAATAAGACAGCATCAATTTTACAGATCGGATCAAAAACAGTTTTGATCTCATTTAATAGCTCAATAGAGTAGGGCGCATACCATCCTTTATGAGTTGCGCTCCATCGTGTGTTTTTTATTTTTCTGACAGCAGCCGCTAATTCATTATCAATGGGGAATTTAACCAGAACAACAGTTTGCTCTTTGTGCGTGGCTAAATCCAATAAAATATTTTTCATAAAGTGGTCACTCTCTATACTATATTCTGATAACCATTAACGTATAACTTTTAACTTATTTCCCCATCTCCACTCTGAACGATTGCAGGAAACGGATCATGCTATCAATATTTAAATCCTGTGGTTTAAACTCACCAATATTTAAACTGCATACAAAGCTCCATACCTCTAAAATATTTTCTGCTTTAACAGTGTAAGGAGAATAAGTAACATTATCCGAATGAAATTCAAAGGCATCTGCAGATTTTTTATTATTATAAATACGCTTGTAAACTACACCATCTTCCTTGGTAAGTACAATGTATGTTTGTCCGTTTTTAATTTCACTTAATGATTCCACATATTTACCAACTACAATAGTTCCATCTTTTAACGGGGGCATGGAATCACCTTTGATGGAAAATGCGCGGTGCTTGCCGGTGATCTTAAATGGTAAATTCATGATCGGCAGTTCTTCTATAAATTGGGGGTCAGCATAGCCGGTTAAATAACCTGCAATGGCTTTTAACGGAACCACTTCTACCATATCATTGTTTTCCTTGTCTACCATAACCGGGAATAAAAGCCGGTTGTTACCGATCTTTAATAATCCGTCGGGGTCCGTTTTTGAAAAATCGGCACGAACGATGGCATCAATGGCCACATGAAAATAGTCGGCTATTTTAATTAAAAGGTCATAAGGAGGTTCGGCTCTTCCTTCCTCATATGATCCTAATCTGGAGCGGGAAATTTCTAATTGATCCGCTAATTGAGTTTGAGATTGTTTTTTTAGTGCTCTCAAAACACTAATGTTTTTGGCTATTTTCGACATTGCTAAATATTTTTGCACAAATATACTAAATTAATTAGTATCTTGCAAGCCAAAACTAAAAATTATTTTGTTTGTGATGTTTAGTTGGGTGTGATATCAGTATCGGGGCGCCGTTTTCAATAAAAGAAATAAAACCACGCCATGGTTATTTATAGTTGAACCCCGCCCCGGTACTTTGATCGCAATTTGCGACATCAAAATATCCCGGGTATCGCAAAATGCGATACCATCAAAAATCTATTTTAAGAGGGTTAACCGACAATGAACAACAATTCTCTTACCATACAAACCGAGCCCCGCGTATTATTTATTGATATGAATAGCTTTTTTGCCAGCTGTGAGCAACAGATAAATTACTGGTTGCGCGGCAGGCCGGTTGGTGTTTGTGTATATACCGGAAAATCCGGCTGCATTATTTCACCTTCCATTGAAGCAAAAAGAAAAGGAGTGAAAGTAGGGATGCGCCTGAATGAAGCTATACTTATTTGTCCGGAACTGGTACCTGTTGAAACCAATGCAAAACGTTACCGTGATTTTCATGTGAAGATCATTAATGTGTTAAAAAAATATTCCAATGATGTAATACCTAAAAGTATTGATGAAGCAGTTATAAGTTTTCATGATTATAAACTCATTCATAAAGACATTGTTGTTGTGGCGAAAAAAATAAAAGAAGACATTCGCAATGAAGTAGGGGACTGGCTAAAATGTTCGATAGGGATAGCACCCAATGGGTTCCTGGCAAAATTAGCAAGTGATATTCAAAAACCGGATGGACTGACGGTGATCACTCTTGAAAATATTGATGCGGTATTGA
>JBQTHQ010000169.1:0-19159 GCA_052389695.1 Bacteroidota bacterium
CTTCCATCAAAACTCCTGTTATTGAAGTTCATATTTCCAATGTTTTTGCCCGTGAAGATTTCCGTCACAGCTCATTGATCGCTCCTAAATGTAAAGGTTCTATTTCCGGCTTTGGAATGGATTCATACCGTTTGGCAGTGGAGAGCTTTTTATAGATCTAATCTCCCCTCTCCTTCAGGAGAGGGGTTGGGGGTGAGGCCTAAAAACCCAGCAAGTGGCCTTTCACACCCTTCTCACTGAACTCAAGTGCCGGCAAAGGAAATTTAATAAAACCTATTGTAGTAAATAAGGATTTTAAAAATCTGGATTTAGTTTTTATCCTTGACAGATCAACATCCAGTGAAAGGTAATATTGCCGATAGCGGTCAAAATAAATCTGATAACCATTCGCATCAATATACGGTGGATTAAATTCCCCACCCGTCATTCCTTCCGCACCATAACCCAATGCCACATTCAGCCATTTTGGAAATTTAGTTTCTTTACTCATGAATGAAGCAAGATTTACCGACAACCAATATATTTGTCCGTTATAATCTTTAAAGATATTTTCCTGTAAATTATTACCCAATAAATTCGGGCGATATTTTGCATACTTGCTTTGACGGAAAGAGAACTTTAGGATAATGCGCTGCTCATCCCAGGCTAACTCTTGTCCTATTACTAAAAAGGAACCCGCTGTATTGTATGCAAAATCACCCAAAGAAAACCCCCAGTCAGCGGAATAACCATCCAGCACTTCAATGGTTGATTGATAAACAAAACCCAACAAACTCCCATACCAAATCGCTTTTTTACGTTCTACTCCACTCCACTTCATTAGGCCTATTCCCAGACGCCCTATATAATAAGATGTTACAACATGTCCGGCTTTGTCCATTTGCAGCCATTCTGTATTATCATTAAAAAAATGAAAAGAAGAACGGGGATAATCTTTGTACCATAATTGACTTAAGCCTATCAAGGTTCCTCCACACACTACCACCTCTGTACCTGCTACTATTGCTAAACGTTTTTTATTAAATGTAGTTGAAGGTGTAAAAAAAGAGGAAGAATCAGATTGTGCATTGGACGGAATTATTGCTGATAAAATAGAGGCAATAATTAAGAAATATTTTTTGTTGAATAAATGCACAGATTAAAGATAAGAAAAACTATTCCTGCTTAAAATAATTCAAAGCCGAGATGTCTACCAAATGCACATCCTTATAATAAAAATTCAAAATATCCTTATAGGAATATTTTAATTTGGCCATTCGCATAGCGCCTTCCTGGCAAAGCCCAACAGCATGCCCATAACCACGGCCATTGAAAACTACAGAATCTCCACGCTGTTCAACAGAAAAGTAAGTTGATTTTAATTTAAAATCCGCACGAATAATTTTCAGCGGAATTTTTAAATCTTTGTCCATAAAATAAACGGCCCTTCCGTTGGGCTGAGAAAAAGAAGTAGCGCCACTAAATTTTAAGCTATCATCTACAGGATATTTATGCTTCAGTTCCAGGTATGCTTTCCAATCTTCTAAAGGAATTACCCGTTTCCACCTGGCATTGGGTTCATTCAAACAAAATGTATCTTTTAAAGATTTTAAATAGGTAGTGGGTGTAGCCCATACATCCTGTGAATTACATGTTTGTCCGCCACAATTAGAATAAAAAGCAGCGGTGATCAAATTCAGGTCATTATCCACTATTACTTGCCCTTTGGTATCCAAAATAGCTTCAACAATAGAATGATGGGAACATTTATTCAAATAAGCCTGACAGTGCACGTCATCACAAACTTCAAAACCTTCTAACACATGCCGGTTGAGATTTGCCAATAAATAAGTGCGGCAAATAATTGCTTGTAATTTATAATATTCAGAATGGGAGCGTGTACCTGATTCAGATTCAATAACGCCTGCAATGTATTTTTCAAAATCTACTTTATTGATCAGTACTAATTGTGATCGATCAGAGGCGATCGATACTTCCAGGTTTCCATCATATGCCCTTACTTTACTTTCGGGAATAACTGATTTTGCTTTAAAAATAGCGTCGGGACCTTTAGCGTATATTTTTATAGAAGCATATTTTCCGATATTTTTTTCAAATGTTTTTAAACGGATGGAGTCTCCTTCAATATTCATTTGAAATATACCCGAGGCATCGCAATCAGCTATAGCTAAGCCATCACCATATAATATGTAGTTTTCTGAAACAGAAGAAAAAATAAATGAATTGATCACTTTCGTGGTAAAAATGCGAACACTGGCTGTAGCAGAAAAAGCTGTATAAGGAAAACAAATACAAACAAGTAAAATATATTTTTTAATAGAAGCCATATTTAATTACCCCTGACGCAAATATCCGACCATTAATTCAGCCGTTTTTTTTGAAGCGCCTGAACCGCCCAGTTTTTGTTTAAGTTCAATATAATCAGCTATTATTCTTGACCGCGTAGCTGGTTCTAATAGTTTATCTAATTCAACTTTAAGATTTGTTTCATTTAATTCATTTTGTATTAATTCAGTTACAATTAGCTTATCCATGATGAGGTTAACCAATGAAATGTATTTAACTTTTATAAGTGTTTTTGCAATGGAATAAGATATTACTCCTCCTTTATAACACACTACTTCGGGGATCCCAAACAAGGCTGTTTCCAATGTAGCTGTTCCGGAGGTAACCAATGCGGCTTCTGACTTTTGCAAAAGCTGATAGGTTTGGTTAAATACAATTTTTACATCGGCGTCAGTAATAAATTTTTGGTAAAATTCGTTGTTTAGCGATGGCGCTCCGGCAATTACAAATTGATAATTTTTATACTGACTTTTTATTGAGAGCATTAAAGGAAGCATGGTAGAGATTTCCTGTTTACGGCTTCCGGGTAATAATGCAATTATGGGTTTATTAGTATCCACAGATAAAGAACCCAGTTGTTCAGAATAATTCTGAACAGCATCTAACAAAGGGTGGCCCACAAAATCAACAGGGAAATCAAAACGCTGATAAAATTCTTTTTCAAAGGGAAGGATCACAAACATCTTATCAACTACGCGTTTTATTTTATGTACACGTGACTGCTTCCACGCCCATATTTGGGGAGAGATATAATAGAATACTTTTATTCCCGCTGCTTTTGCGAATTCCGCGATGCGTATGTTAAAACCCGGATAATCAACTAAGATCAATACATCGGGTCTATTGGCTAAAACATCGGTTTTGCAAAATGAAATATTATTTAAAATAGTTCGAAGGTTCATCAACACTTCGGTAAAGCCCATAAATGCAAGGTCACGATAATGTTTTACCAATTCCGCTCCTTGCTTTTTCATTAAGTCACCACCCCAGCAACGAAATTCAGCATTCGTGTCCAGCACTTTTAATTCTTTCATCAGGTTAGAAGCGTGTAGATCGCCTGATGCTTCGCCTGCAATTATGTAATACTTCATTAAACTATACGAATTTTAAAAACACCACTATAGCTGCCCAAATAAATGTAGCTCCTAAAACACCTTTTGCACCATTCCATTTTTCTTTCCAGATGAAAGGATAAAAAGCGGCAAGATTAGCCAATACACAAAGACTTATTAAAGAAGTATAGGTGTCACCCGCTTTTAAATAATTTATAAAACCATTAATGGTCATATAACTATAGTTGATCAGGTAATAACCAAGCAATACTAATGATGGTGCTATTAAGCCCAACATCAAACCTATCCATGTTTTATCAAAATCCATCATTAGTTATCTGTTATTAGTTAATGGTTATCTGTTATTTATGTCCTATTAACTGATAACCAATAACGATTAACTATTATTAAAATTTCCATTTTTCAATCGTTTTAATAGCCGGATGGGCGGTCATATCAAACTGCGTAGGAACAACCGACACATAATTATTTTCCAATGCCCACACATCCGTATCTTTTTTTCCTGCATCAAAATTATCGAACTTACCGGTGAGCCAGAAATACGGTTTGCCACTCGGATCATGACGCTCATCCAATTCTTCTATCCAGTTGGCACGTGCCTGACGGCAAACTTTTATGCCTTTTAATTCTTCAAATTTTGATTTTGGAATATTTACATTTAAACAGACATCCTGAGGTAATCCATGTTTTAAAACATTTTCGGAAATAGACTTAACGATTTTTTTCGCTGCTGTAAAATCGGCGTCTATGGAATAATCGGACAATGAAAACCCAATGGACGGTATGCTTTCAATGGCTCCTTCTACCGCTGCCGACATGGTTCCTGAGTAAATTACATTAATGGACATATTGGAACCATGATTGATCCCTGAAACACAAAGATCAGGTTTACGAGGTAATATTTTATTAACTGCAATTTTTACGCAATCCACTGGTGTGCCTGTACAACTATACTCAGCCATTACACCATATATTTTTACTTTTTGTATCCTCAAGGTAGAGTTAATAGTAATGGCGTGCCCCATCCCTGATTGGGCTTTATCGGGAGCAACAACAACAACATCACCCAATGTTTTCATGACCTCTACCAATGCCGCGATGCCAGGAGCCGTAATTCCATCATCATTGCATACTAATATTAATGGTTTTTTCTTTTTCAATGGTATCGCTTTAAATTCCCTTCAACAAAGGTAAATACAATTTATTGGTTATTGCCCAGGATAACATGCACATTGAATTGTTGATAAACATACCTTCCAATCCATACATTAAATTTAGTAATTTTACAGTATCATTCTATCAGCTGTTATTTAATGAAAAGCTTTAATATACCTGAATTTTATAAAAGTCCTATCATCTCAAAAGTAAAAGGAATACGTAAGACACGTGATCCTCATAAAAAAGATTTTAGCCCTACCCTACTCGATTTTGGCGATGTGAGGTTTTACATAGCGCGTCATTTTGGTTTTTGTTATGGTGTTGAAAATGCGATTGAAATTTCCTACAGAGCCATTGAGGAAAACCCCGGTAAAAAGATCTATTTACTTAGCCAAATGATCCATAATCCGGAGGTGAACAATGATCTATTGAAACGCGGTGTGAGATTTTTAATGGACACAAGCGGTAATCAGATCATTCCCTTCACTGAGCTTAGCAAAGATGATATTGTAATTATTCCTGCATTCGGAACTACTTTAAAAATTGAAAATTTCCTGAATAAAATTGGCATTGAAGTACGCAGGTATGATACTACTTGTCCGTTTGTAGAACGTGTCTGGAAAAAATCAGAAAAACTGGGTGAAGAGAATTATACTATTATCATCCACGGAAAATATAACCACGAAGAAACCCGTGCTACCTTTTCCAGGAGTGAACAAAATGCACCATCCATCATTGTTAAGGACATACAGGAATCAAAAGTATTAGGTGAATTTATATTAGGAAATGTCGGCATTGAAGAATTTGAAAAAATATTTAAAGGAAAATATTCGGATGAATTTGATCCTAAGCAACATTTAACACGTGTGGGTGTGATCAATCAAACTACCATGCTTGCTACAGAAACACAGGAGATCGCTGATTATTTTAAATTAACAATGGTTAAAAAATACAGTGCAGAAAATTTAAAAGATCATTATGCCGATACACGTGATACCCTTTGCTATGCAACCAATGAAAATCAGGAAGCAACTTATGGTTTATTGAAAAAAAATGCTGATCTGGCAATTGTTGTGGGTGGGTATAACAGCTCAAACACTTCTCATATTGTTGAGTTATGTGAACATAAGCTACCTACTTATTTTATCTCATCGGCTAAAGAAATAATTTCCAAAAACAGGATCGACCATTTTAATTTTGTTAAACAAGAACATGTATTCACTGAAAAATATTTGCCAAATAAAACACCTGTAGAGATCATTCTTACCAGTGGCGCTTCCTGCCCCGATTCCATTGTAGATGAAGTATTACAAAAGATCCTTTCATTTTACCCATCAGTAAAAAAAACAGAGGATGTAATAAAGGAAATTGAAACCGTATAAACACGAGGTCATGAAAAAATGCTTCTGTTATATATTAATATTTCTGCATTTTTCTATCACTGCACAAAAAAATTGTTCCATCAATAATCAAACATTTACTGCCGGCGAACATTTACAGTATAAAGTACATTACAGCTGGGGCGCTATTTGGCTAACTTCTGCCGAAGGCGGTTTTACTACCGAACTTAAAGAACTGAGCGGAAAACCTGTTTATCATTTTACAGGATATGGAAGTACTTATCCAAAGTATGACTGGATCTACAAAGTGCGTGATAAATATGAATCTTATGTGGATACGACAACATTAAAACCTCTGCGTTTTACCAGAGACGCAAAGGAAGGAGGAAATTATACTTATGATGATTATGTATTTAGCCAGAGAAAAAACAAAGTGTATACAAATGAAAAAAGAAATAAAAACCCGGGCAAACTGGATTCTATAAGTATCACTCCCTGTGCTATTGATATCCTGACCGCTGTTTCGCATGTACGTTGTACGGATTTTTCAAAATACAAATACAATGATACTATTCCCATCACATTTGTATTGGATGGAAAAGTTTATTCATCCTATTTCCGCTACCTTGGGAAAGAAGTAATAAAAACAGAGCTGTTGGGAAATGTGCGTTGCATAAAATTTCGTCCCAACTTAATTGAAGGTTCACTATTTAAAGGTGGTGAAGGAATGACAGTTTGGATAACAGATGACCTGAACAGGATGCCGGTATATGTTGAAACACCTATTTTGGTCGGGACAATAAAGGTACACTTGTTTAAATACAGCGGCTTAAGAAATAAGATAGATTGTATTGTGCCGGCTAAATAGTTTAACATTAAACATCCAGATTGGTATAGTTACACAGAGATTCACGGAGAATTCACTGAGGTTCACAGAGGAAAATAAAAACATAAAATACTATTGAAGTATTAACTCTGTGGCTCTCCGTGCCTCCTCTGTGTAACTCTGTGAAATAAAATTATGTAATTAGCAGTTAATTGTATTGAAATATTCTACAATTCCCCTTCCAACATCAACAATTTAGTTTTTAAAACTGCTGTAACCGTTAAGCTGTCATTTATATCGCCGTTCACAACCATTTTATAAAGTTCATCAAAATGCAATTTCCTAACTTCCAGTTGTTCCTCATCTTCGGGTTCTGATTCTCCAAAACTTAGATCTTGCGCAATGTATAAGATGCAAAATTCATCGCTTGCAGAATTACTCAGATACATTTCCTGGATCTTTGTCCATTTTTTTGCAACAATACCGGTTTCTTCCAACAGTTCGCGTTTCGCAGAATCCAAAGGTGATACATCTCGCTTTCCACCACCTTCGGGAATCTCCCAGGAATATTGTTCAATGGGATAACGATATTGTCCGACAAGCCAGGTATTATGATCTTTATCCAGAGGCAAAACCCCAATTGCTAAATTCTTAAAATGCACCACTGAATACGTTCCCGGATTGCCGTTTGGATTCAGCACATCATGCTTTGTTAAACCGATCCAGGGCGAATCATATACCTTCTCTGATTTTAAAGTGGTCCAGGGATTTTTGTGTTTAGAATTACTCATATTGTAAAATTATAAATATAAAATTACATTATTTTGCTTTATTACTAATTCATTCCAATAAACCTATTTATGTTAACTTTGTTGTGAAATTATGACTATCAAAAAAGCCAATATCTCTTTATCTCAAACCGGGCAATTTTCAAAATTGATGATCGATTATATCAATGGAGAAAGCTCCTTGAGTAAATTTTACCGGTATGAACCTAAAATTGATGCTTTTAAACAAGCTATTGAGGACAGAAGCAAAATAAATTACGATCGTAAATTGTTAGTTGATGTCTTAAAAAAACAATATACAGCTTACCAACTACCAACTACCAACTGCCAACTGCTTTTAGAAAAAAACACCTTCACCGTCTGTACCGGTCATCAAATATGTCTTTTTACAGGACCATTGTATTTCATCTATAAGATAATCACAACTATCAATCTGGCTGAAAAATTAAAACAATACTATCCTGAATATAATTTTGTTCCGGTTTATTGGATGGCAACCGAGGATCATGATTTTGAAGAGATCAGCAGTATTCATTTATTTGGTAAAACTATATCATGGAACAATGAAAAAGCAAAAGGGCCTGTGGGCAGATTAAGCACTGCGTCATTGAGCTTTGTAATAGAACAGCTAAAACAAATTTTAGGTGAATCGGAAAATGCAAAAGAGCTGATACAATTATTTTCGGATGCCTATTTAAAACATAACAACCTGGCCGATGCAACACGTTATCTTGTTAATCAACTTTTTGGCAATCATGGTTTAGTGATCGTAGACGGAAATGACGCACAATTGAAATCACAATTTACAGAGATCATTAAAGACGATATTCAAAATAATATCAATTTTAAAATTGTAAATACTACTGCTACTGAACTAAAAAAATCCGGGTACGATGTACAGGTAAATCCGCGCGAGATCAATGTATTTCAATTAACAAACAATGACCGCGTCCGGATCGAAAAGTCAACACCGGAGGTTTTAAAGTTGAAACCGGAAGAGTATAGCCCTAATGTGGTACTTCGCCCTTTGTACCAACAAAAAATACTGCCCAACCTTGCTTATATTGGCGGACCGGGAGAAATTGCCTATTGGTTAGAGTATAAAGATATGTTTGATCATCATAAAATAATGTTTCCCGTTTTGATCCCACGTAATTTTGTAACCTTAACGGATGATAAAACAAACCAACAATTAGAAAAATTGGGGTTTACTATTACTGATATATTTAAAGATATAGAAATTTTGATCAGGGAATATGTAAGCAAACATGCAAGTACTGAATTAACTTTAAGAACAGAAGAAGAAAAACTTACAACTATCTATACTGAAATTTCTGCAAAAGCAACAACCGTTGATCCCACATTAAAAGCCAGCGTAGAAGCTGAATTACAGAAGTCGGTCAATGCCTTAAAATATATAGAGACTAAATTAATACGTGCAGAAAAACAAAAACAGGAAACAGGAATTAACCAGATCAAAAAAGTAAAAGATAAATTTTTACCGAAAGGAGCATTGCAGGAACGTTATGAAAATATTACACCTTATTATTTAAAATCAGGTAAAAATTTAATTGTTGATCTCAAAAAAGAATTGGACCCTTTTAAATTTGAAATGTTAATATTCGTAATTCGTGAAAATTCGTAATTCGTAGACATTTGAAAACATTATTAGAACAAGGGGTTGAACTGCCTCTTATGGAAGAATTTTACACTATCCAGGGAGAAGGGTTTCATTCCGGCAAACCGGCTTATTTTATTCGCGTTGGAGGATGTGATGTAGGCTGCCACTGGTGTGATGTGAAAGAAAGCTGGAATGCGAGTTTACATCCGCTTACCAATGCAGATAAAATTGTGGAGAATGCAAGTAAATTTCCCGCAAAAGCGGTGGTTGTTACCGGTGGTGAGCCAAGTATGTATAATATGGATTACATCACCAAACAATTTAAAAATAAAGGGATACAAACATTCATTGAAACATCAGGAGCCTATCCATTAACAGGTGAATGGGATTGGGTATGTTTATCACCAAAAAAAACAGGTCCTCCACTGCCTGAAAATTTTGCAAAAGCAAATGAATTAAAGATCATCATTCATAATAAAAATGATTTTGAATGGGCGGAGAAAAATGCTCAACAAGTAAATTCTGATTGTAAATTATTTCTTCAGCCCGAATGGAGCAAATCCAAAGAAATGATGCCGCTGATAGTGGATTATGTAATGGCGCATCCCAAATGGAATGTATCATTGCAGACGCATAAGTTTATGAATATACCATAATCAGATAAAATGGCTCAATTATTGAATAAAACTATCATTATGAAAAAGTTTTTTATACTAGTTATCCTTTTTATAACTATTTTATCCGGTAAAGCCCAATTGCCTCCGGGCGAATACAGCAGTACAAACAAAAAGGCCATATCTTCTTTTGAAAGTGCCCTAAAACATTATGGTGCCCATAACGATGAAAAAGCGAAAGAAGAATTATTAAAAGCGATAGAAAAAGATCCTGTATTTATTGAGCCGCATTTATTACTTGCCGAGATCCATCAGTCAACAAATAAAACACAGGAGGCCATTGATGAATATTTAAAAGCAATAGCTATCAATCCTACATTTAATTTGAATAATTTTTTTACGCTTGCCCAACTGGAAATGCATATAGGGAAGTATGAAGATGCTAAAAAAGATTATGAACGATTTTTGAAAAAGCCTCATCCAAATCCTGATTCAAAAGAAACAGCGGAATTTCAATTGGGTAATTGCAAATTTGCTATTGATGCGATGAAGCATCCTGTTCCTTTTGATCCTAAAAATATGGGAGATGGAATCAATTCTCATCTGGATGAATACTTTCCTGCTGTAACCGCTGATGACCAGACATTTTTATTTACACGAAATAACAGGATCGAAAAAGTTAATTTACAGGAGGATTTTTTGATCAGTAAAAAAATAAATGGTGCATGGCAAAAAGCAGAGTTAATTGGAAATGGCATCAATACCCCGGGTAATGAAGGGGCTCCCAGCCTATCCACAGATGGACAAATCCTATTTTTTGTTGCCTGCCAGGAAAGAGATGGAAGCTATGGGCCAAACCGTAAAGGCTTAGGAAGCTGTGATATATTTTATACTCAAAAAGTAGGTGAAAATTGGTCGAAGCCATATAACATCGGACAAAGTATCAATTCTAAGTTCTTTGAATCACAACCCTCTTTTTCCGCGGATGGAAAAACACTTTATTTTGTAAGTGCCCGTATTGGCGGTATTGGTGGAACCGATATCTATGTTTCTACTTTAAAAGCTGATGGCAGCTGGAGTTCTCCTCGCAATTTGGGAACAAAAATAAATACAAAAGGAAAAGAAGAATCTGTTTTCATACATCCTGATGGTAAAACACTTTATTTCGGATCAGACGGACATGTAGGGATGGGAAAATTAGATATCTACGTTTCAAGAATGGATGAAAGAGGTGAATGGGGACCGCCTGTAAATTTAGGTTATCCGATCAACACCTATGGTGATGAAAATAGTTTACTGGTTGGCGCTTCAGGCGACATTGCTTATTTTGCTTCCAGCAGAGCCGGAGGTTTGGGTGGTTTAGATATGTATAAATTTGATCTGTATGAAGCTGCTCGTCCGGGTAAGATCACATATGTAAAAGGAAAAGTATATGATGCTAAAACAAAACAACCGCTTGGTGCACATTTCGAACTGATCGATCTGGAGACAGCTAAAACTGCCATTGAATCGGATGCTAATTCAGGGAATGGTGAATTTTTAGTAACGCTTCCGGTAGATAAGAATTATGCTTTGAACGTTACTCAGCCCGGTTATTTATTTTATTCCGAAAATTTTGCGTTGAAAGAATTAGCAGATCAGACCAAACCATTTTTAATGGACGTGCCATTACAGCCAATAGATACAGGTAGTGTGGTGGAATTAAAAAATGTATTTTTTGAAACTGCAAAATTTGATCTCAAGCCTGAATCAAAAGCAGAATTGAACAAACTAGTTTCGTTTTTAAACCTCAATAAAACATTACGCATTGAACTGAGTGGACATACCGATAATATAGGTGAGAAAAAGATGAACCAGGTATTATCCCAAAATCGTGCAAAAGCAGTTTATGATTATTTGATCGCAAACGGAATCGACCTAAAACGTTTAACCTACAAAGGTTATGGCGATACCAAACCAAAAGTGAAGAATGATTCTGATGAAAACCGCCAGAAAAATAGAAGAACGGAATTTAAAGTGATTGGAAAATAATGGCGAAGCCCACACACGTTCTCGACTCCGCTCGAACTGAGAACCTTCAAGATTGAAAATAATTTGTATTCAAAAATGATTAAAAAATAAGCGGTGTGCGATGTCAGTTCGAGCGGAGTCGAGAACCGTGCGAAGAATTTACAAATACTCCTCTAACACTCCCATCCCCTGTCTTAAAACATTAAATTCTCCATTAGTACAATCAACAACCGTTGATACTTCATTATTACCATAACCACCGGCAATAACAATATCCACTAAGTCTCTATATTTTTCATGGATCAGTTCGGGATCAGTGGTATATTCAATAATTTCATCATCATCATGAACGGAAGTATTCATTATTGGATTACCCAGTTGTTTTACAATTTCCAGGCAAATGGTATTATCAGGGATCCGGATTCCAACCGTTTTCTTTTTGCTTTTAAATAATTTGGGAACATTATTATTTGCTTCCAGGATAAATGTGAACGGACCGGGAAGTGCTTTTTTCATTAGCTTGTAAGTAGCAGTATCAATCGGCTTGGTAAAATCAGCAAGATGACTTAAGTCAGAACAGATAAAAGAAAAATTAGCTTTTTCAGGGTCAACACCTTTTATTTTGCATACTTTTTCTACTGCGCGTTGTTTATTGATATCACAACCAATTCCGTAAACCGTATCTGTTGGATAGATCACCACTCCTCCATCACGCAGGCACTTTACTACCTGTGCAATTTCATCATAGTTGGGTTTATCAGGATTTATTCGAAGTAACAAAAGGGGTTTAGTATTTGGATGTTAGATATTGGATGTTAGAATCTAAAATCCAACATCCAATATACAACCATCTTATTTCTTTGCGTCCGCCAAAAACTGCGCTAATCCACTATCCGTCAAAGGATGTTTTAATAAAGCAAGAATTGCACTTAAAGGACAAGTTGCTACATCAGCACCCAACTGGGCACAGTTAACAATATGCATTGGGTGACGAATAGAAGCCGCCAATATTTGTGTTTTGTAACCATAATTATCATAGATCACACGAATATCCTCGATCAAACGCAATCCATCCGTTGAAACATCATCTAAACGGCCAATAAATGGAGAAACATACGTTGCTCCGGCTTTTGCCGCTAGTAATGCCTGCCCGGCAGAGAATACAAGCGTACAATTGGTACGGATTCCTTTATCAGTAAAATACTTTATAGCTTTTACACCATCTTTTATCATCGGAACTTTTACAACAATTTGTTTGTGCAGTTTTGCAAGCGCCTCGCCTTCTTTTACAATGTCATCAAAATCAGTGGAGATCACTTCTGCGCTTACATCCCCGGTAACGATCTTGCAGATATCTACATAATGTTTTAAAATATTTTCCTGCCCTTTGATCCCCTCTTTCGCCATCAATGATGGATTAGTTGTAACGCCATCAAGCACTCCTAAGTCTTGGGCTTCTTTAATTTGGGCAAGGTTAGCTGTATCGATAAAAAATTTCATATGGTAAGTTAATTAAGTTAAATAGGTTAGATGGTTAATCAGGTAAAAATAGAAAGTAAAACAATCGGAAATAATGAATGTGGAAAAGTCTTAATAAGTAATATAAGTAATCCCGATAGTGCCTATGGCACTATCGGGATTGACTAACAAATTTTATCGCGCTATGTTATTAATTTACTTCTTGATCTCAGAAAAAATAAGTGATACTTCCCCTTATAAAAAATGGTGTACCGGGCGTAAAATGTAATTCGCTTACAGGCTGCGTTTCATTTCTTAAACGGCTCTCTGTATCAAACTGAGCCTCATTCCAGTTTATATCTAACAGATTTTCCATTGATATACCGATGGCGTATTTCGGACGCGTATAATTTATAACAGCATCTATCAGATTATATCCTAAAGCTACCACAGAATTATTTTCATTTGCCGGCCGATCGCCCACGTAACGGTATCTTAGCCCTGCATTTAGCCCATTTTTAAACATCGCTGTAAGCCCACCAATACTCGTTAAGGAAGGCGCCAATGGAATAAAATTTTCTCCTTCCGGATCATCTACAGAGCGGGCAACCGTATAGTTGGCATCCAGATCAAGGTACAACCAATCCAAAGCCTGGTAACGTACAGAAAAATCAACTCCATAACGCCTTGTATATCCGCTTGGTTCCACAACAGCGGCATCTCCAACATAAACAAATTCCTGTTCCAGATCCAGCGTCCATATTGCCGCGTTCAACAATAAACGTTTAACGGGTTTCAGGAATACACCCAGATCCACTCCAAATGCCCTTGGAAGTGTTTGAGTAACACTGTCAGCAACCACTACCCGTGTATCATTGGAATGGAACCCTGTGCCGCTTTTAAGATAAACCTGGAATCGGGGATTAACGGTGTAAAAGAAATTTAATTTAGGACTGATTATGTTTTTGGTCCGGATTTGTCGCTCATAGACAGAATCCAGATCATTCACGTATTCAAACTGAAACTGATCAAATCTTCCTCCTGCATTAATACTAAACTTATCTGTAAGCTGTAATGTTTCATCAACATATACACCTGCGTTCAATTCACTAACCTGTCCGAGCGCCAGCCGGTCAAGTACTATCTTTCTTTGAGCAGTATGAGATAATTCGATGTCATTGATATCGTCATATCTTATCTGTAAACCGATTTCAGAAATAAGTTTTTTATCCCCTATTTCCGTGTTTTTTAAAAATGAACTGTTGTAACCATATATATTTCTTTTCTCTTTTTGTCTGATCTGATCTCCATTGATGGAATCCTCCAGAAAAAAAGTGAAATTGGAAAACAGTTCGAAATTGTAATTGATCAGGTAGAGCTGATTTTTAAATACCACGCCATTATTTAAAACGCTCGTAAGCATAAAATTCGCGTTTGTTCTGCTTGTCTGGCCGCCCTCTGTATCATCAATGGCTCCAAACCTCGTTATTAAATCTTCTTTTGTTGCCCTGGCAGGAATTTGCCCGGATGCTTCCCATTTACTGTTGAAAGTTGAAAATGACACTGTTAATACTTTATTATCACCAATAACTCCATTGTATTTTCCCATCAGATTGATCCGGTTAAAGTTCTGAGGGCTTTCAAAGTATCCATTCGTGTACATGTATTCCGAAGCAATATAAGCGCTTTGGTTTTTTGCCTTTGTATTTTTATCGAGCAGATCGAACAGGCCCACTACCCGGTATGAATCAAACGTACCGGCTTCCAGTTTTACAGAGCTTTTATCCAGGGAATTTTTAGTTTTAAAACTCGCGTATCCGGCAGTTGCAAAGTTGCCTTGCTGTGCATAGTATGGCCCTTTATTAAAATCTACCTTGTCTATCACTTCCGGAGTAAGGAAATGAAGGTCGGCATAGCCTTGTCCATGCGCATGTGACACCATATTAACAGGCATTCCGTCAACTGATAAGCGGATATCTGTTCCATGATCAATATCAAATCCCCTTAAAAAAATTTGTTCGGCCTTTCCGCCTCCCGCGTGCTGGGCTGTTACCAGCCCCGGAACCATGCGCAAAATATCCTGTGAAGATCTGATCGGGCGCAGGTCAATATCAATTTTATTGATTATCTGCATTGTTTTGCCTATTTCTCCCTGTTCAGCTATGGTTACCTCCGACAGGTTAATGATAGAAGGGCTCAACAGGACTGAAAGCCGGACCATTTCATTTTCTTTCACTTCTACGTTTACTACTTTTGGCTCATATCCAAATGTAGAAAAACTGAGTCGATACGTTCCCGGATGAACATCAGAGAAAATAAAATTACCTAAGAGGTCAGTAGAAGTTATTTGGTTATTTTCCATAATATAAACCTTAACTCCCTGCAGATGTTCTCTGGAGGTAGAATCCGTTATATTCCCTTTAATTGTTCCTTCATGTGCATAGATGAAGAAGCTGCACAATAGCAGCGTTATTAAAATAATTTTATCTTTTAGAATGAGCTGTTTCATAAAAATAGTTTTCGTCACTGAAAGCGCAGGACTTTAGTGAATATGATTATAGTATAAAATTTAAGAAAGATCGTGAGCCTGTTTGCTTTATTGAAAGTGAAAGAAGAAGCCTAAATCCTATTATTAGCTTGCAGGTATTGTTTCTGAGGAACTACACTCATTCACAATACCATAAGAGAATATAGACAAAGCAGCATAAATCCAGGCATAATGCCTTCCGCTTCGGGGGATTGGACTAAGTTTTTCGCTCCGTTACGCTTGCAAAAAATAAGTCTCCCAAATAAAATTTAAGCTTCTTCTAAACAAATTAATCTATAATTATGCTTTTGGAGGAGGGGTAGGATTTTTAATAAAAATATCGCCCGGATGTGGTGTTTGGGGCGGGAAAATTTTTGAAAGTAGAGGCGCGTTAACAGTAGACTCGGTTATTTCATTGGTGATGTGGCTGGCCAATGTTTCATATATAGCTGAAGCGGTGGTGCCTTTTTTATCCTGATGATCTGAATGTTCTGCAAGTTCCGCGTGCACGTGATACTTTCCATTTTCATAATGTACAGTCGCAATGTGCTGCATTTTATAAAATGTATGCGCTACAACATCATCTATTAGAGGCATTACCGGTTTTAACAACGCGAAGCAGTAAACACACAGAAGTGCACGAACAACAGCCTTTTTTATGTCCTGATTCATATTCACGTTGGAATATACGATAACTATATGTGAATGGATTTATGACTGTAAAATTTATATTCCAGCTTGCGGGATTCTCAATGATGTGTTTCGATTAACTAAAAAAAGTACGCTCCATCGTCCAATACATTGCTATCACGGCAATTAATACTGAGGTAGGAATAACAATACGTTTCCGGTACCACGCTTTTTCATGGAACCATTTGCCGATTAACAGCCATGCTAACAGGATAACAGCTACCTGTCCAAGCTCCACTCCTAAGTTAAAAGTTAAAAGTGATATAAGAAATCGGTTTTCGGGTAAACCCAGGTCTGTCAATACATTTGCGAACCCTAACCCATGTATTAATCCGAAAGCAAATACAATTAATATGCGTGAAGGTTTTAGTTTATCGGAAATAATATTTTCAATGGCTACAAACATAATTGACAAGGCAATGATTGGCTCAACAATATAGGCTGGTGGTGAGATCAATCCGTACATTGCCAGTCCAAGTGTAATAGAGTGCGCCACCGTAAATGCTGTTGCCTGCCAGATAACTGTTTTGAGTTTGGGATTCAGAAAAAACAAGCTTAAGACAAATAAAATATGATCAAGCCCCAATGGTATGATATGCGTAAAGCCCAGTTTCAGATAAATAAGCGCGATATCCGACCTGGAGAATTGGCTCAGATCGGCGGCATGAGCAGCGGCGCTGGCTGGAAATAAGAATAACAATGCGGTAAAAGCGATAAAAGAGTATATAAGTTTTTTATAAGACATAGCTATTTTTCTCTCGTCATCTTATGACGCTGAAATTTTTGACTTTTGACTTTAAATCTTTTGACTTATTATAGATATTTTAATGCCTCTGTTTTCAGCTCAATATCTGCCATAAAAGGATTAGTTTCAAATGCCTCTTTTATCATTGCTTTTCCTTTCTGCTGTTCACCCGATTTTATTTTTATCAATCCCGCATGGCATAAAAGTACAGGATTTTTAGAATTGGTTCTTAATGCAATTGTTACGTATTTGTTCGCCTCTTTATAATCACCTTTTTTATAATGCACCCAGGCCATTGTTTCACATACATCAATATTGCCGGGTCGTCTTTTATATTCAAGCAGGGCATGTTTTAAAGCCTTACCGGTATCTCCGATTTTCAAATACACATAAGCCAGCTCTTTATCAGCGTAATGGCCATGCGCGCTGCTGCTTTCTTCTTCGTTTGATATGGGGCTTAGCATATCAATCACTTCTTTTGCCGACTTGGCTGATTTCTCTTTTTCATTATTAAGAAGATATAAATCCGTTAATTCATCTGTAAAAGAATAATCACTCATCACCTTCCTGGCTTTTTCGAAATAATCAATTGCTGTTTTATAATTTCCTTTAGCCTTTTCAATTCGTCCTAATCCCGCGTAAGCCAAAGCATAATCAGGCCGTTCATTTAAAGCTATCCTGTATTGATATTCGGCAGTATCCGGTTTTCCGGTACATTCATATAGATGCGCCAATACCATTCTCGAAAATTCCGTCTGCTCCAGACCTGGATAACCTGCAGCTACAGCAAGCCTGGCAGCATGTATAGCTCCATTATAATCTCCATGTATTTCACGCAGATAGGAAATACGCGAATAAGACCGTATATCCGGCCTTACAGAAACCATTTTATCAGCCATTGCTACCGCATCTTCATATTTTCCCAGTTCTACGTATGCATCACACATTAAGCCATACACAAACGCGTTGTGCGGATTAACAGGCAAAGCTTCCTGTGCGATCACCAGCGCTTCTGAAAAATGATGTTGTGATAGTAATACAGTTGCCTTGCTGCACAATGCATCAAAATTTTGAGGCTGCGCTTCCAATACCTGATCAATTAATTCCAGGGATGCCTGGTCGTAGTATGCGTGATCGCCTGTTATACGTGCTTCTTCAATATACGCCTGCGCAAGTGTAAGCTTTGATTTGTTATCATCAGGGTTCAGCTTTATAGCGGCAAGCAAGCTTTCTATTACTTTTTTTGTGTTCAGCCATTCACCGGATAATGCAATACTGCCGATACGCTCACGGAAAACAGGCGCTTCTTTTTCGGGCGCTTTTGAAAATACGAGAATTAAAATAAACAACGCACCTGTTACAGCCACTAATGTTAAGTATTGATTTTTACGCATGAGCTTTATTTTATCAGATATTGCCACAAAGACCCTAAGCATCACAAAGTTTTATACGATGTGAGTCTTCGGGCCTTTTGGCTATTTTCTCTGGTTTAATATTTCTTATTTAGATACTGACATTTTCATTGTTTGAACAATTCTTCCATTGGATGAAAGCGAAGCGATGTAAATTCCATTGCTTAAATTTTCAGCATTGAAAGGTAGTTCATAAGTACCTGCTTGTATGGTCTGATTGATCAGTGTACTAACTTTTTTACCTGTAAGATCAAATATACTAATATCCACATGCGAATTTTCCGATATCCTGTATTTGATAGTAGTTCTGTCTTTAAAAGGGTTAGGATAATTTTGCAGCATGTTTAATTTGGGTGCGCTTAAACCTATTCCATACCCGTCTATCCCGGTTACTAAAGCATTAGGGCCGCCACATTTGCCAAAACCGCTCCAAGGCGTTTGCACATAAGGGAAAATGGATTTGAATGTAGTATCATTTTTTTCCACTCCTGTTGTGTATCCTAATACATCAAGCAGATCCGTTGAAGTAGCAGGCTGGCCTATCGGACGGT
>JBQTHQ010000170.1:0-9624 GCA_052389695.1 Bacteroidota bacterium
AAAATTGATATAATTTTATCTTGGGTTAGCATTGGTTTTGTTTTTTTAGTTGTGCAAAAACAAAATTACTTAACCTTTGGCTAACCCTTAATTTCAAAGAACTTTAACTAGCAACTTGAATTATTTAATATATAAAATGCTTTAAATCAGTATTTTAAAACAAATAACAGCTTTTTCATTGAGCTGTTTATCTGATTCGTTAAAAAAGAAAAAAATATCCCAAACGCTTTGTAAATTTTATTATATTTGTATCCCCTAAAAAACAGGGTGATAAAATAAATTATAGTATTAACCTCTTCAATTACTAAATAAGTAATTGGATACAAAAACAGATCCGAAAATTTCGGATAAAATTAAAAAATGGCAGAATCAATAACAGCTCCTGTAGAGCAAGAAGTATTTGACTGGAACTCAGTTGGTAAAAAAGGCGAAGGTTATTCACAAGAAGAACGTGACCAACTGGATAAGATTTATGAAAAAACATTAAAATCAGTTGCCGCTAATGAGATCATTGACGGTAAAGTGGTTTCAAAAAATAATAAAGAAGTAGTAGTTAACATTGGTTACAAATCAGACGGTGTAGTTCAATTAACGGAATTTCGTTACAATCCTGATCTAAAGATCGGAGATACTGTGGAGGTGTATGTAGAGAGCCAGGAAGATAAAAGTGGTCAGTTGATCCTTTCTCATAAGACCGCACGTGCAATGAAATCATGGGAGCGTGTAAACCAGGCGCTTGCAAATGATGAGATCATCAAAGGGTATGTAAAATGCCGTACAAAAGGTGGTTTAATTGCCGACGTATTTGGCATTGAAGCATTTTTACCAGGTTCACAAATTGATGTGAAACCGATCCGGGATTACGATGTATATGTGGGTAAAACAATGGAATTTAAAGTGGTGAAGATCAACAATGAATTCAAGAACGTTGTAGTATCACACAAAGCATTGATAGAAGCGGAATTAGAACAACAGAAAAAAGAGATCATCTCTAAATTGGAAAAAGGTCAGGTTCTTGAAGGAACTGTTAAAAATATCACTTCTTATGGTGTGTTTATCGACCTTGGCGGAGTTGATGGCCTTATTCACATTACCGACCTTTCCTGGGGACGTATCAACCATCCTGAAGAGATCGTTAAATTGGATCAAAAGATCAATGTGGTTATTCTTGATTTTGATAACGAGAAAAAACGTATTGCACTAGGTTTAAAACAACTTTCAGCTCATCCTTGGGATAGCTTGAAAACTGATTTAGCTATAGGTGATAAAATTAAAGGTAAAGTAATGGTGATCGCTGATTATGGTGCTTTTGTTGAAATTGCACCGGGTGTTGAAGGGTTGATCCACGTATCAGAAATGAGCTGGAGCCAGCACTTGCGCACTGCACACGATTTCTTAAAAGTAGGCGATGAAGTAGAAGCAGTTATATTGACATTGGATCGTGAAGAGCGTAAAATGAGCCTTGGTATTAAACAATTAATGCCTGATCCATGGTCAAAAGTAGTAGAGAAATATACAAAAGGCAGTAAACATTCGGCTACGGTTCGCAACTTTACCAATTTCGGTATTTTTGTTGAGTTGGAAGAAGGAGTTGATGGTTTGATTCATATTTCAGATCTATCCTGGTCTAAAAAAATCAAACATCCATCAGAATTCACTAAAATTGGTGACAAAATTGATGTAGTAGTTTTAGAGATCGATAGCGAAAACCGCAGATTGAGTTTAGGACATAAACAATTGGAAGAAAATCCATGGGATGTGTTTGAAACAATCTTTACAGTTGATTCAGTGCATCAGGGAACAATTATCAATGTGATGGAAAAAGGCGCTATTGTATCAATGCCTTATGGTGTGGAAGCATTTGCTCCAACCCGTCATTTGATAAAAGCGGATGGCTCAAGCGCTAAAGCGGAAGAAGTATTGGATTTTAAGATCCTTGAATTTAATAAGGAAGGGAAAAAGATCATTATTTCTCACAGCAAAGTAAATGAGGAATCAGTAGCTGCTGAAAAAGCTGCTGCTGCTGAAGGAAAAAAAGCGGAGCAATCGGAAGCAAAAAAGGCTGCTAAAAAAGTAAAAGACAGTGTTGAAAAAACAACACTTGGCGATATGGATGTTCTTTCAAATCTAAAAGCAGATATGGAAGAAACTGAAAAAAAGTCAAAAAAGTCTGAATAATACCAAAGTATCGGTATAAAATATTTTGTGAGTCATACACGGCTTACAAGATTCTAAAAATCACGCCATGGTTTTTAGGAGAACACCCCGGGGAGAACCTGGGGTGTTTTTATTAATGAGACTAAGTTTTTGCAATCCGCCGCAGGTGGAACAGCAAAAACTTTAAGTCGAATTAATCCCGCTTATTTGCGGGATTGTTTGTTTAGAGCGCTATAGGGGAGAGGCCTACGTAAACTTATACCCCACACTTCGGATAGAATGAAAGTGCTGCGGCTCCCGCTGATTTTTTTCAAAATATTTACGAAAGGCTAGTATGTAATTGTCAATAGTGCGTGATGAAGGATAGACATCTTTCCCCCATACAGCATCTAAAATCTCTTCACGTGATACAACTTCTCCTTTGCGCTCGATCAATAACTTTAACAGATCGATCTCCCGTTTGCTGATAACTGCCCGTTTACCATTTACCCCTTTTATTTCATAGGTTATAAAGTTTACCTCGTTATCCCCAAAATTATATGATACCGGACTTTTTTTTGCATCTGTATTAGTTGGATGGTTTCGTTTAATAAGGATCTGAACTCGTAATAACAGTTCTTCCAGGTTAAAAGGTTTTGTAAGATAATCATCAGCGCCCAGCTTTAACCCTTGTATCCTTTCACTTCCTGAGCCCTTCGCGGTTAAAAATAAAACAGGAGTAGTATTGTTTTCTTTTCGAATAGTTTCACATACATCAAAGCCGGTCATTTCGGGCAACATTACATCCAGTATCAAAAGGTCAAAAGCGGCAGAGCGAATTTTTTTTAAAGCTTCTATTCCTGTAATAGCAGTTGTTACGCTGTATCCTTCCAATTCAAGGTTTAGCTGGATAGTCTTTAAAAGATGTTCTTCATCTTCTACTAAAAGAATTTTGTATTTACTCATGGATTGTATTGTAGAGCAAAGATAAAGAAATAAAAAAGCCCCGCCCGGGTGGTAACCGGCGGGGCTTTAAAACACTTATTATTTAATGTAAAGTGATGTTGTAAGTGTTTCCATTGATGGTAACAGTAGCCTGATCATCGCGGGTACCATTTCCAAAATTAAGTATACGTGTTGCTTTGCCGGATGGTGTTACATTTAATATACCACTAACAATATGTTTGTAACCGATCTCCTTACGTAATGGAGTAGTAGTGTTTGCTGTAAAAGAATTACCTGAAGCGCTTGTTCCGTTTGCCGAACCTGAGATCAAATAAACATCATCCAGCCATGTAGGAGTACTTTCTCCTGCTATCCATTCGCGATTACGTGTGGAAGTCCAGGTGATGGTTCCTCCGCCATTTGCTTTAATGATCTGCCCATTTACAGATATTGAATAGTTTAAATTGCCTGCTGTATTGTGCCCATTATTGGTCACTGTTTTTGTTCCTAATACCTGATTATCATTCACAAAATAATTGTTAAATGAAATGGTATGTGTGGAAGCAGAATCGCGGTATTTTCCTGAATATGAAACTTTAATAATTCCCCTGCGAAATCTATTATCACCACAAAAACAATTAGTGGTACCAAAATCAATGGTAAGCACACGAGGATTAGATACTGAGTCGTGTGTTATGGTAGCACAACTGCTTAATAAGCCCCTTTCTCCTGAATCGGAAGTGCCGGGTGTCATATAGGAAGACAAGCTTCCTTTTGCTGCTTCATCTGAAATATTATTCACATCATTGAAGGTACCCTCAGACAGCGCATGATCGGATGCCGCATTGGTATCTGTGTCTTTTTCCTCTTTTTTACATGATGTAAAAATAATACCTACAGTAGTGGCCACCATCAGGTATTTCATAATGCTATTTTTTGGTTGCATGGTATTTTATGGTTTTAATTAGTTTCAGTTCTATGACGAATCAAAGAACAAAAGGTTTAATGGGATGTAAATTTTTAAATTTTGTGGTTATTCAACAAAGATTTAAATGAATCCGGTAACCATTCTGAATTCTTCCGCTATTTGGACGGGAGGAATTTTTTGAATTAAGAATTGGTATAAGATACAGGCCAGGATTGAGAATGCTGCGGCCAGATTGACTATGGGGCACTAAACATTAATTGATTTTTGAAAAAGGATCATCAAAATAACCTCAATCATATATCTATAAATCCATCATCAATTTTAATTTTTTCTAAAAAAGAAATTTCAAATTCTAAAACATAGCAGATTTTTAAAAGTGTAAGAATAGTAGGATTTACTTCACCATTTTCAATTCTTCTTATCTGTTTTTCATCTATGCCTAGTTCTAATGCCAGATGTGTACGGGGTATATTCTTCTTTTGCCGTTGTTTGTATATCTCAACGCCAATTTTTTTTAAGACTATATGTTGCTTCTCATTTCGCACAACATAAAAGTCTTGTTTGAAAATTTCAATTACTCGGTCTTTTATGACCGATTATTTTATACATTAGCCTTTCATTAAAAAGGAAGGAGATGATATAAAAAAATAAAAAACTAAATTTGGTTGTTCCTGTTTTCTTGCCACGTAAAACAAAACAGAGTTCTATAATTTTTAAAAACAATCTTATTAATTGAATAAACCTTTTTATATATTACTTTTTGTGTTTCTTTCTATATTTTGTAAAGCGCAAGTTAATCTTGTTCCTAATCCGAGTTTTGAGTTATATGATATTTGTCCGAATGGTATAGGAGAAATATATCGTTGTAAATATTGGAATACCTCTACTGATGCAACTCCTGATTATTTTAATCCCTGTGCTAATACTGTAAATGCTGGTGTGCCTTCAAATATTTTTGGATATGAGTATGCTCATACAGGCAATTCTTATGCAGGTTTTGTTAATTATGCAGGAGGAGTTACATCTATGGGATTTTCATATAGGGAATATATTCAATGTAAACTTCTTTCTAATTTGGAATCTAATACCTTGTACAAAGTATCTTTTTATATAAGTCAGGGCGATTCAGGTACTTATGCTTCAAATAATATTGGGGTCTATTTTTCAAATGCTAATTTTTATTTCAGTAATGGTGGTTTTAATCTTTCTTTTTTGCCAAGTTGTAATGAAACAGAAATTATAACTAAGAATGTAGGTTGGCAAATAATTGAATTTTATTACTTAGCAACTGGAAATGAAAACTATATTACCATTGGTAATTTTTACAATGATAGCCTTACGTCATCAAAATTAATAATTGGGGGCGGGGTTGACCCATATTATTACATCGATGATATAGCTGTTGAAAAAATTGACTGGGTATTACCAAATGTTTTTACACCCAATAATGATGGTGTAAATGATGAATGGATAGTGAATAATTTGCCTGCAAATACCCAGATACAGATTTTTAACAGATGGGGAGGGCTGGTAATTAATGCTGTTGCACAAGGGACTTATAGGTGGGATGGTAAAACAAAAACAGGACTGGAGTGTTCAGATGGGACGTATTATTATGTTATTTCTGGTAAGGACAAAGAAAGTATAAAAGAAAAAGGTTTTGTTCAATTAATAAGGTAAATCTTATTAATATGAAAAATAAATTAATTATCCTAAGTATTGCATTGATAATGCAATTACAGGTATTGGCACAATCGACTACAGTAGGCAATAATTTTGCTGCTGCAAACTTTCTTGGTTGGAATAACACCAATGGTGTAAATCCCTTACCATTTCGTACCAATGATATTTTCAGGATGCGGCTCAATGGTAATCAAACGGCCACTATTAATACATTTAATGTAAATACGAGTGGTTTTTGGTATAAGTTATCAGCTGGGCAGGCGATGGCTATAAAATTACTTTTCACTTCAATCAAAATCATTAAAGAATTTTGACAGAGACATCTTGTGAATTTCTAAAATTCTCAATAAATAGTCGATTGTAAAATTTGTACCTCTCTCCATTCTCCAATATTGTACTCTTGATAAGTCGTTTTCATAAGCAAAATTTTCATAACTAGTATAGCCTTTATCAATTCTTAATCGTTTTATTTTTTCAGCAATACGCATTCTATTCTTTTCGGAAAAACTTCTTTTTGCCATAACCCAAATTTCTTTTATGGGTTTCATTAATTTTGTTTCATTTAAGTTGTTTCTTTAAAGAAATTATTATATTTGCCGGCAAATGCTAATTATCTTAAATTAGCTATATGAGAATACTAACCTTTTTATCATTATATTTTTTGCTTTTAAACTATACATACGCCCAGCAAAATCTCTTGTCTAATCCAAGTTTTGAGGATTATACTACCTGTCCTTCTTCTAGCAATCAATTATATCTGGCATATCCTTGGTTTGACCCAACAGGTGCTAGTTCAGATTATTTTAATAAATGCGCTAATGTTACCACGTTTGTTTCCGTTCCCATAAATTTAATGGGGTATCAAAATGCTAAACATGGAAGTGCGTATGCAGGTTTTGTAACTTATAGAAGTATCAATGATAATTTTAGAGAGTATTTGTCTTGCAAATTACCCTCTTCATTAGAGAAAGATGGTTTGTATTGTATTCGCTTTTATCTTTCTTTAGCAGACAGTTGTCAATATGCGACAAATAATATCGGAATTGCATTTAGCACAGATACCTTGAAAGGTAGTTTTTTTCAACCGCTAAATGCAACTTTATTAAATAATTATGATGATGTAATTAAAAATGCAACAGATTGGATAGAAGTAAAGTTTGATTACAAGGCACTTGGTGGGGAACAGTACATAACAATTGGTAATTTTTTTGATTATACGCAAACAAAGGTTGTTTTGACAAACGTTAATTCATCAACTTATTTTGATTACGCATACTATTACATTGATGACTTATCTGTTAATAAATGTGATTATTCATTTTCAATCCCAAATGTTTTTACTCCCAATAATGATCAAATTAATGATACATGGTATGTAAAAATTTCCGGAAACGTTAAAATATTTGACTGTTTTATTTATGATAGATGGGGGATAAAAGTTTATGAAAGTAATATGCCCTACAAAGACTGGGATGGGAGGATGACAAATGGGATAAGATGTAGTAGCGGAGTCTATTATTATATCATTCAAATTAACGATAAATTAATATCAGGATACCTGATGCTTTTAAATTAATAATTAAAACAAAACAGAAATATGAAAAAGAAAATTTTATTTATTAGTATAGCTATGATGAGCTATTCGTTTGCTAAATCACAAGGCGGTGTAACTGGTAATGCTTTCCCAGGAACTTTTCTCGGTTACGATGCTTCAAACGGAGCAAACCCATTACCATTTCGTACCAATGATATTTTCAGGATGCGGCTCAATGGTAATCAAACGGCCACTATTAATACATTTAATGTAAATACCAGTGGTTTTGTAGGCATAGCTCCGGATGGTTTTTTTGCTACTAACAGCCCAAGCAGTATGCTGCATTTAGCGGGGCTCAATAATACACCATTTGGTGCCGGCGGTTTCAGGCCTTGGATGAAAACCGGTACTCTGTCTACAGAAAATTCCGATAATACCTACTTTGGTTTAAAGGAAGAAGGATTTAACAGAAGCGATGCTGTTATTAACTGGGGTGATGATGGCAATGCTCCTGTTGATCATTTGCGTTTTATTTTTACTGCGCCTAATCCGCCTTTTGGTGCGGGTAATGCTTCAACTGTTAATGGGATGGAAATGGCGCGTATGAGCCCTGTTGGTAATACCGGTTTTGGTAATTATTATTTTATTAGCCCAAATGCGCAAGCAGTACGTAAAGTAGAAATTTTAGATGTTGATCCTAATTCACCTGTTGGCGCTAATACTAACGCACCGCAATTGCGTACCACTTATACATATAATAGCGATGCTACATTGGGCATATTTACTGAGTTTCAAACCACTAACCTGGGTGATATGTATTTTAACACACGCGCAAATACCAATGCCCGCAGGTTTGGTTTCCATGATAATACACCGGGAAACACAGTGGAAATAAGTTCACAGGCAGGTGTTCCTTATTTTGGATCGGCAAATGGCAGCAGTGGTTTGCGTTTTACGAATTTAAGATCAAACCATACTGTTGTACCCAATGGCACCAACGGAGTAAACTCATCAAAAGTACTAACGGTTGATATCAATGGAGATGTTGTTTTAACAAACTCCACAGGATTACAGGGTCCTGCTGGTCCAATGGGTCCTGCCGGAGTAAATGGAGCACAAGGCCCGATGGGTCCTGCCGGTCCGCAAGGTCCGATGGGATTAACCGGTACTCAAGGTCCGATGGGCCCTGCAGGAGTTAACGGAGTAAACGGAGCACAAGGCCCAATGGGACCACAAGGAGTACCGGGACCAACAGGCCCTCAAGGACCCATAGGACCTGCAGGTAGTATTTCAGGTGCTCACAATGGAACATCATTAAGTACTATAACTCCTAATTTTGTAGCATTTGGCCAAAATGTTGGTCAGGCAGGAAATCCCGGCAGGTTATTAAACAACAGGGAAGTGCCTTTGAATAATTTTAACCTTTTTTTTACAGGTAATAACCCTGGCAATAATCTTGTATCAATAGGCCAAAATCCTGCAACTCCAATTTCCGCTAAATTAAATGTTGCTAATACCACAGAACCATTTGGTATAGGAGTAAGTAGCATTAACGTAGGAATAAATACTACCGGTGGTACTATAGGTGTTCGATCTCTTGCTAATGCAAGTGGTACCACAAATAAAGGTGTAGAGGCAACGGCATTTGGATCCCCAATTAATTACGGAGTAAATGGTGCTGCTATTGGAGGCTCAACACAGTCTATAGGAGGGATTTTTACAGCTGTAGGAATAGGTTCCGCAAACTCTTATGGAGTATATGCTGTATCCCAATCCGGTACAAACAATTTTGGTATTTATGCTCAGGCAGTTCCTGCCACAGCTAATAATTTTGCCGGTTATTTTGTGGGCAATGTACTTCGTACCGGAACGGATAATTTCACATCCGATATTAATTTGAAAGAAAATATTGACACTGTTTCAAATGCAATGAATATTATCAGTCAATTAAAACCAAAAACATTTGATTTTAAAATATCTCAATATCCGCAAATGGGATTGAGCAGTGGCAAACAGTATGGCCTAATTGCACAGGATGTGGAAACCGTTTTACCTGAACTTGTTGGAAGTGCGATTCATCCGGAAGAAAGAGATTCTTTGGGCAATATTATTCATAATTCTGTTACTTATAAAACTGTAAATTACAATGCGTTTATCGCGATTTTAATGAAAGGTATGCAGGAGCAGCAAAATAAAATTGACAGTTTAAATAATGCTGTAGCTCAATTAGCAAATGTTGTAAATTCATGTTGTTCAAATACTATTAAAACAACAAATAACAACAGTAATAACAATCAATCAAATACTGTTAATGTTTCGGATGTGCAGCTTGCAGATGGACAATCAATAGTATTGGAACAAAATGTTCCTAATCCTTTCGCGGAGCAAACTACTATCA
>JBQTHQ010000171.1:0-11059 GCA_052389695.1 Bacteroidota bacterium
TGTTCCGCCGATAAATACAGTATTCGGACTACCCGGTTTAACACGCACAACAATGTCATAAGAATTTTGTGTATTCCATTGATCGAAAGGACCGCCTGAACTAGGCAGGTTCATAGACAGATCCTGCCAGATACCACCGGCACCGCTGCCATCTCCTGAAACATAGGTGTATTTCCAAAAACTGCTATAAACCGGCCGGCCAAAATAATCATAGGTTATTTTTCCTGAATTGGGTGTATTTCCTAAAAAATAAACTTCATTTTTATTATTTGGGTTGATCCCAATTACAACCCGCTTATATTCCGCAGCAAAACCCGGAGGAGTAATATTTGTATAGTTAATACCATTAGTTGAACGCCAGAGACCTTTTTGTGGGCCGGCATCCGAGCTTTGTGTTACATAAACTACACCTGTTGAATCTACTGCTACATCTGTATAATAGGCATTTCCTGAGCGAACAGCTGTCCAGTTAATTCCGCCGTTTATACTTCTGTATATACCATAAATTGTAGCGGCATAAACTTCCTGAATAGTATCATGGGCTGATATGTCGATCGCCATATTCCACACTACCTGCCAGTTTGTAGTAAAGGAATTTGGATTGCCGCCCGATGTAGACATAAGCTGTTGCCAGGTTACGCCATTGTCAGTTGATTTAAACACTCCATCTCCCTGATAATACCCGCCAGTGCCACTAGCGGATGCAGATGCCCCGTATCCTTCACCACTGCCATAATACCATACATTTCTGTGATTCGGACGTACATCCTGCACCACACAGGTTGCACTTTTTAATTGTGATGCGGTATTGGTCATTGTCCAGGAAGTACCTCCATCCGTAGAAAGCCACATGCCACCTGAGCAAGTGCCCGCAATTATTCTGTTTTCATTTGCTATATCAATAGCACATGCGCGTGTTCGCCCGCCTACATTCCATGGTCCGCGGTTCAGCCAGGTTAATCCTGCCATACCACGTACTGAACTTCCGTCAGCATCGTTAGGTAAAGTGGCTGCATATGCGAGTTCTTTTTGACGAATATAACTAGGGATCATTCCTGTTGAAGGATCGCACAAACGAGCTATTTCCCATTGTATGCGCTCTGATGTGTTTTCGGTTACCCCATTCAAAGGTTCTGAAATAACGACGTTTTTTTTATTGGTTGCGGTCAGAGCAATAAAAGTAACAGCACAAGCAGATAAAATTACTGCAGATAAAAAAGAAAATGTTGGTTTCATAAATTGTGTTTTTGAGAATGATTCAAATATAATATTTTTTACGAGATTTAAAAACTTAAAATATAGCGTTAATGGGGAAATGGACTGTCTATTAACTATTATCATAAATTAACAATTAGACGTTTCAACTGGAGCGTTTTTTGGTATTAACAACTACACCTTTAATGCTTAACGCTTGTAATGTGTTATTGGTCTAATAAATAAAAATCAACTAGTATAAAAGTTCATAAATCATTAAATTTGTATTGAAAAATTTTGGGTTATTCAAAAAGAAATAACTAAAATTGAACCCGAAATCAAATATCTGAAAATGCCGACAGCAACTAGCAGTACCCCGATTGATTTTCTTCCGATAGTATTAATGTTTATAGTAGCAATGGGATTTGTGGTTGCCGTGTTATTTATAACACATAAATTAGGCCCTCAACGCAAATCCAAAATTAAAGAAGATACATTTGAATGTGGTATTGAAGTTCAGGGAAACGCACGTATACCTTTTTCGATAAAATATTTCCTGGTGGCCATATTGTTTGTGCTGTTTGATGTAGAGGTGATCTTTATGTATCCCTGGGCAGTTAATTTTAAAGAGCTTGGAGTAGTAGGATTTATTGAAATGCTGACATTCGTAGCTTTTTTATTGGTAGGGTTTTATTATATCATTAAAAAAGGCGCATTAAAATGGGAATAGATTATTGAAATATGTTTTAAAAATATCGCTCGTTCTTTTTATTACAGCACAGTCATTTGCTCAGAATAACCTGTATTCTTTTTGTGGAAAATCAGGCGATTGTACAATGACTTGGGAGGAGTTTATGGAGTGTAAAAAAGAATTGGTATCAACAGATAAAAATGCATCGATCAGTTCTTTTGTGGTTACGATACAAGAAATAAAAAAAAAGGATTTCATTTTTTCAGAATACCCGGCAAAAGGAAATGTTTTTAGTAAAGCTTCTTTAGATATGATTAAAGAATTGCGTAAAAAAAAGAAAATAGGAAATAAACTATTGATTGATAATGTGGAGATCGTACAGAGTGGGAAAGCAGCCAAAAAAGCGTCTGCAATGGTCATAACATTAAATTAGAATATTTCAGGTAAAGGAATAAATGAGTACCAAAGAAAAATCAAAAATTGATATTGTATCTGCTCCGCAAGGAATTGAAGGCCCTGGGTTTTTTGCAACACGTATCGACAAGGTAGTTGGTATGGCTCGTGCAAATTCATTGTGGCCTTTGCCTTTTGCAACTTCCTGTTGCGGAATCGAGTTCATGGCCACCATGGCCTCTACTTATGATCTTGCTCGTTTTGGTTCGGAGCGTTTAAGCTTTTCTCCCCGCCAGGCTGATCTTTTAATGGTAATGGGAACCATCGCCAAAAAAATGGGACCTGTTTTAAAACAAGTGTATGAACAAATGGCTGAGCCTAAATGGGTGTTGTCAATGGGAGCATGTGCCTCCAGCGGTGGAATATTTGATACATATAGTGTTTTACAAGGTATTGATAGGATCATTCCTGTGGATGTTTATATTCCCGGTTGTCCTCCACGCCCTGAACAGGTACTGGATGGTATCATGCAAATACAAAAATTAGCAGAGAGTGAATCCATCAGAAGAAGAGATTCACCGGAATATAAAGCAATGCTGGCAAAATACGGAATCGAATAGTATGGATAAAGAGAAGTTGTTAACTACAGTAAAGGATAAACTAAAAGCACAATTTGGTGAGGGACTTATTTCTTCCGAGCTTTTGTATGATTATCCTGTATTTACTGTAAAACGTGAAGTGATCATTGACCTGATCCGTTTTCTTTATAATGATGAAGAACTGGCTTTTCAATATTTAACGACCATGGCCGCCATTCATTACCCTGATAATGCAGGCCAGGAATTAGGCATGATGTATCAATTGCATAACCTTCAAAAAAATTTACGCATCCGTTTAAAAATATTTTTTCCTATTGCTGATCCTCATGTCCCAACCCTTACAACTGTTTTTTCTGCAGCCAACTGGATGGAACGCGAAGCATTTGATTTTTATGGTGTGATCTTTACCGGTCACCCAAATTTAAAACGCATTTTAAATATGGAAGATATGACCTATCATCCATTACGTAAAGAATATCCGTTGGAAGATGGGACACGTGAGGATAAAGATGACAGAATGTTTGGCAGGTAACCAGTTGGCAAAAAAATAAAATGATAAAAAAGTTTATAATAATATCGTAATTGAAAAAATTGCAAACTGCCTTTTGGTAACTGCAAACTTTAATAAATGAGTAAAAACAAAAATACAAGCGCTGAGTTGATTGAGAAAGAGTACACTACTCTCAACCTCGGTCCTACACATCCTGCAACACACGGTATTTTTCAAAATGTGTTGAAAATGGATGGAGAGATCATTATGGATTCCGAATCCACTATTGGGTATATACATCGTGCATTCGAAAAATTAGCGGAACGCAGACCTTTTTACCAGATCACGCCCATCACCGATCGAATGAATTATTGTTCATCACCCATCAATAACATGGGTTGGCACATGACAGTAGAGAAATTAGTTGGAATTGAAATACCAAAACGTGTTCAATACATGCGTGTTATAATAATGGAATTGGCCCGTATTGCTGATCATGTTATATGTAACAGCGTTATAGGTGTGGATACAGGCGCAATGACTGGTTTCCTTTATATTTTCCAAATGCGTGAGCGCATTTATGATATTTATGAAGAATTATGTGGAGCCCGATTAACTACTAATATTGGACGTATCGGAGGTTTGGAAAGAGACTTTACTCCCAAAGCATGGGGTCTCTTGGATAGATTTCTAAAAGATTTCCCTCCGGCATTAAAGGAGTTTGAAAATTTATTGATGCGTAACCGTATTTTTATGGATCGCACCATTGCTTGCGGACCTATATCTGCTGAAAGAGCTTTGAATTATAGTTTTTCAGGACCTAATTTAAGAGCTGCCGGTGTTGATTATGATGTGCGTGTGATGAATCCATATTCATCCTACGAAGAATTTGATTTCATTATTCCTGTTGGAACCAATGGTGATACATACGATCGTTTTATAGTGCGCCAGCAGGAAATGTGGGAGAGTGTAAAAATAATTCAACAGGCTATAGTAAAAATAAAAAAAGAACCTGCAGGGATTTTCCATGCTGATGTCCCTGAATTTTTTCTTCCTCCGAAAGAAGAAGTATATAATAATATGGAAGCATTGATCTACCACTTTAAAATTGTGATGGGCGAAACAGAGATTCCCAAAGGAGAAGTATATCATGCTGTTGAAGGTGGTAACGGAGAATTAGGGTTTTATTTAATTAGTGACGGAGGGAGAACGCCTTACCGTTTACATTTGCGCAGGCCATGTTTTATTTATTATCAGGCCTATGCAGAAATGATAAGAGGAGGAATGTTATCAGATGCTATTCTTACTATGAGTAGCATGAATGTGATCGCAGGAGAATTAGACGCATAATCAGTTGGCAACAAAGAAAGTTGGCAATTGGCAATTAAAAAATGAATAAGTAAACAGTTTAACCGGCACTAATATCTTTGCAAAACTGCCTACTGTAAACTGCAAACTTTTTAAGTATGAATAAAGAAATAAAATTCAACGAAGAAACACTTGCCTTAGTTCACAAGATGATGAGGCGTTATCCGGAAGGCAAGCATAAGTCGGCTATTATTCCGATCCTACACATTGCGCAAGCGGAGTTTGATGGATGGTTGAGTCCCGAAGTAATGAATTATGTTGCTTCTATTCTTAAAATTCAAAACATTGAAGTATACGAAGTGGCATCTTTTTATTCCATGTTCAATTTAAAACCAGTTGGAAAATGTTCATTGGAAGTATGCCGTACTTCCTCCTGCTGGACACGCGGTGCTGAAGATATTGTAAAACACCTGGAAAAAAAATTAGGTATTAAAGAAGGAGAGACAACAAAGGATGGTATGTTCACTATTAAAACCGTTGAATGTCTGGGAAGCTGTGGAACAGCACCGATGTTGCAATGCGGAGCATCATACCATGAGAATTTAACATTAGAAAAAGTAGATAAATTAGTGGATGATTATAATATTGCAAACAAAAGAAGAAGTTATACTGATTTAGATTATAAGAATACTTTATAGGCCTCTCCCCTTTATCCCCTCTCCTAAGGAGAGGGGATAAAGGGGAGATGCGAAAAATACAAGTTAAAAACAATATCCTGTCATTCAAACATTAGGTTTGAGCGATAGCCAAACCTCCCCTTAGGGGAGGTTTGGAGGGGCTCATGGGACAATAATTATGAATACACAACGTCAACGTTCCGGGCATTGAAACACTGGAAGTATATCGTCAGAATGTCGGTTATGCTTCTGTGGAAAAAGCTTTGAAAACAATGACTCCTGAAGCCGTTGTAGAAGAAGTGAAAAAATCCGGTTTAAGAGGCCGTGGTGGTGCAGGATTCCCGACAGGAATGAAATGGAGCTTTTTAGCTAAGCCGGAAGGTGTTGAACGTTATCTTGTTTGTAATGCCGATGAATCAGAACCGGGAACGTTCAAGGACCGTTATCTGATGGAAAAAATTCCTCATGCATTAATTGAAGGAATGATCACTTCCAGTTTTGCATTGGGCGCGAAAACATCTTACATCTATATACGTGGTGAATATTTTTATGTAGCACGCATTCTGGAGAAAGCTATTGAAGAAGCCTATGCAGCAGGACTTTTAGGAAAAAATATTTTAGGAACAAACTTCTCTCATGACTGTTACGTGCATGTTGGAGCAGGTGCTTATATCTGTGGTGAAGAAACAGCGCTATTGGAATCATTGGAAGGTAAGCGTGGCAATCCTCGTATTAAACCACCATTCCCTGCCGTTGCAGGATTATATGGTTGTCCAACTGTTGTGAATAACGTAGAAACAATTGCAGCAGTTTGTCCGATCATTAATATGGGTGGAGACGGATATGCAAAAATTGGTATCGGCAGAAGTACAGGAACAAAATTAATTTCCGCATCAGGGCATATCAATAAACCGGGTACTTATGAAATTGAATTGGGATTACCGGTAGAAGAATTTATTTATTCTGAAGAATATTGCGGAGGTATCATAAACGGAAGAAAACTAAAAGCCGTTGTTGCAGGTGGATCATCTGTACCGGTTTTGCCTGCTCATTTAATATTAAAAACAGAAAAAGGCGAGCCGCGTTTAATGAGCTATGAATCATTAAGTGATGGAGGTTTTGTTTCAGGATCGATGCTTGGTTCAGGCGGATTCATTGTATATGATGAAACAACCAGTATTGTAAAAAACTTATATACGTTCGCGCGTTTTTATCATCATGAAAGTTGCGGACAATGTTCTCCTTGTCGTGAGGGAACCGGCTGGATGGAAAAAATTCTTCACCGTATTGTTGAAGGACATGGTAAATCAAGCGACATAGATCTGTTATGGGACATACAACGAAAGATCGAAGGGAATACAATTTGTCCTTTAGGTGATGCTGCAGCATGGCCTGTAGCAAGTGCTATTCGCCATTTCAGAGCGGAGTTTGAAGAATATATCAATCATCCGGAAAGAATTAAAGACGTTAAACATTACTATAGCGTGAATGCTATAAGTGCATAAGAGAGGAAGTTAAAATGCCAAAGGTAACGATAGATGGACATATGATTGAAGTTCCGGATGGAACTACGATTCTTCAGGCCGCTCGCATGATCGGGGGAGATATTGTTCCTCCTGCGATGTGTTTTTATACCAAGTTAAAAACCAGCGGAGGGTATTGCCGCACTTGTATTGTAAAGGTGAGCAAAGGTTCTGAAAAAGATCCTCGCCCAATGCCAAAGCCTGTTGCATCTTGCCGTACAATGGTAATGGATGGAATGGAAGTTCAGAATATTACCTCTCCCGAACTATTGGAAGCCCGTAAAGGCGTTGTTGAATTTTTACTGATCAATCACCCATTGGATTGTCCTATCTGCGATCAGGCAGGGGAATGTCATTTACAAGATCTTGGATATGAGCATGGCCTGGTGAAAACACGTTATGATTTTAAACGCAGAACTTTCAATCAGATAGATATTGGTCCGTATATTAAATTACACATGACACGGTGTATCCTTTGCTATCGTTGTGTAAAAGTAGCGGATCAAATTACCGACGGACGTGTGCATGGAGTTCTTAATCGTGGAGATGTTTCGGAAATAAGTACCTACATTCAAAATGTGGTGGGTAATGATTTCTCTGGAAATGTGATTGATGTTTGTCCGGTTGGAGCTTTAACCGATAAAACATTCCGATTCAAAAGTCGTGTGTGGTTCACCAAACCGGTTGATGCACATCGCAACTGTACTAAATGTTCCGGTAAAGTTTCATTGTGGTTAAAAGGAAATGAAGTATTACGTGTTACAGGACGTAAAGATCAGTGGGGAGAATTGAGTGAATGGATATGTAATGAGTGTCGTTTTGATAAAAAGAATATGAACGATTGGGTTGTAGAAGGTCCATCACATGTGAACCGTCATTCCGTGATCTCACAAAATCATTATGAAAGTTTATCACAGTTGAAATTAGATATAAGTAAACAACAAAAACAGTTAGGTAAGAAATAATCGCAGATATGATAGAATTCATTATATATAAATGCATTTTAGTGCTGATCATTTTTTCGATCACATTACTGATCGCTACATATAGTACCTATGCTGAGCGTAAGGTTGCTGCATTTCTTCAGGATCGTGTTGGTCCTGACAGAGCGGGTCCTTTCGGAATATTACAGCCATTAGCAGATGCGGTGAAAATGTTTATGAAAGAGGAAATGATACCAAGCGTATCCAATAAAGCATTGTTTATTATTGGTCCGGGAGTATGTATGTTAACGGCATGCATGACAGGAGTTGTGATCCCTTGGGGCTCTTCTATTAATATTGGTGGCACAGATTACCCTTTGCAGATCACTGATCTTAACATCGGAATATTATACTTGTTCGGTGTTATTTCTTTAGGTGTTTATGGTATCATGATCGGTGGATGGGCATCTAATAATAAATTTTCATTACTTGGCGCGATTCGTGCTTCCTCACAAATGATCAGCTATGAAGTAGCAATGGGTATTGCTATTATTGCCTTGGTAATGACAACCGGTACTTTAAGCCTTAAGGAGATAGCAGCGCAACAACATGGCTGGCATTGGAATATTTTAGTTCAACCATTGGGTTGTTTGATATTTATTATTTGTGCTTTCGCGGAAACTAATCGTGCACCATTCGATCTGCCTGAATGCGAAACAGAGTTAGTAGGAGGGTATCACACAGAGTACAGTTCAATGAAATTAGGATTCTTTTTATTTGCCGAGTATATCAATATGTTCATTTCTTCAGCGGTGATCGCTACGTTTTATTTTGGCGGTTACAATGTGCCTTTCATAGGACGTTTTATACATGATCCGAATATGCTGGCCATTTTAGGAGTTGTATTCTTATTTGCAAAAATATTCTTCGGTATATTTTTCTTTATGTGGGTTCGTTGGACATTGCCACGTTTCCGCTATGATCAATTGATGAACTTAGGCTGGAAAGTATTGATACCATTATCTCTTTTAAACCTTATAGTAACAGGTGCATGGATGATGAGAAATGAGATTATGAATATGTTTGTGAAATAAGTTGGCAGTTGGCAGTTAGCAAAAAAGAAAAATAAAAACGTTCTTTAATAGATTATGGGAACATATAGAGATTTGAATGTATTCAAGAAAGCATTTGAATTGTCAATGTTAATTTTTGTTGAATCAAAAAAATTCCCTAATGATGAAAGATTTGGGCTGACGAGCCAGATTAGACGGTCTTCTCGTTCTGTTAGTTCAAATATTGGTGAAGGATATAGAAAAAGAATTTATCCGGCTCATTTTGTCAGTAAATGTACTGATGCAGATATGGAGAATACGGAAACGCAGATTTGGCTTGATTATGCTTTAGCGTGTAAGTATATCGGTGAGGAATTGTATGATGATTATAGAAATCGCTCAGAAGAAATAGGCAGGATGCTTAATCACATGATTGAGAATCCAGAAAAATATAGAGGAAAATAAAAAGAGTTTGCAAAGAAAATATACAAAATACGGTTCGTAAATTGCCAACTGTCAATTTGCCAACTGCTAACTTTAAAAAGATGCTAACGAGTAGATCAAAAGTTGTTGTTAAAAAAGAAATGACCTTTATTGAAAGGTTGTACCTGCCTGCTATTTTCAGCGGAATGCTGATCACGTTTAAACACTTGTTTAAAAAAACACCTACTATTAAATATCCGGAACAAAAACGTGAATTCAGTAAAATATATCGCGGACAACATGTTCTAAAACGTGATGAAATAGGAGCGGAACGTTGCACTGCTTGTGGACTATGTGCTGTAGCTTGTCCGGCTGAGGCTATTACAATGGTTGCTGCTGAACGTAAGCCGGGTGAAGAACATTTATATCGCGAAGAGAAGTATGCAGCTAAATACGAGATCAATATGCTGCGTTGTATTTTTTGCGGTGATTGCGAAGAAGCTTGTCCGAAAGAAGCCATATTCTTAACTGATAGAAAAGTAGACAGCTTTTATACCCGTGGTGAATTTGTTTTTGGAAAAGATATATTAGTAGAAGGTGTTGAGAAAGATAAACGTGTGGATGTGAGTGTGCGTGAAACACCGGATGTTGCTGAGTTTAAAAAAGATCAAAAATTGCAGCACAATAAATTATTTGATAAGAAAAAATAGTTAATGGTTATCGGTTATTGGTCAATAGTAAACCGATAACTGATAACGAATAACTGATAACAAATATATGGTTACAACTTACTTGTTTTATTTACTATCATTCCTGGCGATCATGTTTGGGTTAATGGTAGTACTTTCTAAAAACCCGGTACACAGTGTATTGTATTTAGTTCTCACCTTTTTTGCAATTGCAGGTCATTATGTTTTATTGAATGCTCAGTTTTTAGCAGCTGTTCATATTATTGTTTATGCCGGAGCTATTATGGTATTGTTTCTTTTCGTGATCATGCTTTTAAATCTGAATAAAGAAACAGAACCACATAAAAGCGTTTGGTTAAAAGCATCTGCAACAATTGCTTCCGGATCCTTGTTAGTGGTACTGGTTGGATCAATAAAAGGTGCAGAAGTAATACAACCTGCAAACAATTTTAATCCGAATATTGGTTTGATTGAAAATTTAGGCAGAACCTTATTCAATGATTTTTTATTGCCTTTTGAAGTATCATCTATCTTGTTACTTGCAGCAATGGTGGGTGCAGTAATGTTGGGTAAGAAGAATATTAAATAATTACAATTACAGATTGCATATTTAATACTATAAATAGAAAACTTAAAATAAATTAGATTCACGAATTCACAATTTGAAATTTGTAATCTGAAATTTGAAATTTAAATGAGCGCAATTCAGGTAATCCCGATAGAGTGGTATTTGTTATTAAGTACAGTGTTATTCACTATTGGTGTGTTAGGCGTACTTTTTAGACGTAATGCCATTATTATTTTTATGTCAATAGAATTAATGTTGAACGCGGTGAATTTATTACTGGTAGCATTCTCAAGTTATTTATCTGACAGCAAAGGACAGGTGTTCGTATTTTTTATTATGGCGGTAGCTGCCGCGGAAGTGGCGGTAGGGTTAGCTATTTTGATGATGGTGTATCGCAATACAAAATCATCAGATATTGATGAGATGAGTAAATTAAAATGGTAGGTCCCTCCCGGCCTCCCCGAAGGGGAGGAGAGGTGGGCTTAAAAAAACAAAAAATAAATCACTCAAAAGTATTTGCTTTTTGAGT
>JBQTHQ010000172.1:0-17344 GCA_052389695.1 Bacteroidota bacterium
CTTACAAACTCCTGAATTTAAAGGAATTTTAGAAGGGCTCCCGATTTTTTATATTCCTATTACAGTTGATTTTCACGATAAGGACAAAGACGATTTTAACGAACAGATCCTGCATTATGTTAGAACAAATCAAAAAAACAACAGTATACATTCAAAGTAAAATTTCCGTTTCACCTGAAATAGGAATAATCCTGGGCACCGGGCTTGGCGGGCTGGTAAGAGAAATTAATATTCAGCATACGATCAATTACGAAGACATTCCAAATTTCCCCGTATCAACAGTAGAAGGGCACACAGGAAAATTAATTTTTGGAGAACTGGGAGGAAAAAACGTAGTTGCCATGCAGGGCCGTTTCCATTATTATGAAGGATATACACTGCAACAAGTAACCTTCCCGGTAAGGGTGATGAAATTACTAGGTATTCAAAAACTTTTTGTTTCCAATGCATCCGGTGGCACCAATCCTGATTTTGAAATTGGAGACCTGATGATCATCAATGATCATATCAATTTTTTTCCTTCAAATCCTTTGATCGGGAAAAATCTTGCTGAGCTGGGCCCGCGCTTTCCTGATATGAGTGAAGCATATAGTAAAGAGCTGATTGCAAAAGCGAAGAAGGTAGCAGCTGCAAACAAAATAAAAGTACAGGAAGGTGTGTATCTTGGTTTATCCGGACCCACATTTGAAACTCCTGCAGAATACAAAATGATCCGTACTCTTGGCGCTGATGCAGTAGGCATGAGTACTGTTCCGGAGGTAATTGTAGCACGACACATGAATATTCCCTGTTTCGCCATCTCCATTATCACCGACCTAGGTGTTCCCGGAAAAATAGTTGAAGTAACACATGAAGAAGTACAACAGGTGGCAGCACAATCTGAAAAGAAGATGACACTGATCATGAGGGAGATGATTAGCGTGATATAACCTCACCCCTAACCCCTCTCCCGAAGGAGAGGGGAAGGTTTAAAATGAGGTTAAAATTTCAAGGTCAAACCCGCCATATAATTTATACCCGCCTGTGGATAATAAAAATTTTCTGAGATACGCTTCCCACCGGAAATATATCCCCAGGTATAACCATTGGATTCATAGGCTTCACTAAATAAATTATTTACTGCAACCGTCAAACCTATCTCAGGAATAAATTTTGTTTTAAAATTATAATTGATTCTAAGGTCGTTTACAAAAAATGCATCCAGTTTACGCGTATCATTGGAAGTATTATCTAAAAATTGTTTGCCCACATATTTACTGATAAAACTGATCTTAAATTTTTTGATCGGTTCAAAAGTAAGCGCACTTCCTGCAATAACATTCGGTGAGAATGCGATATCAGTTTCTTTGTACACATTTTGACTTTGGGCTGTACTGTCGTAGTTGTCTACAAATTCTATAAAATTCCTGATCTTATTTTTGCTGAAAGTAGCATTGGCATTCCATGTTAGATTTTTTAACAGTTTAATACCAAATTCAATTTCAATACCCTGGCGGTAACTGTTTAATACATTGGCCCGGCTGTATGCTCCTACATCATTTATTTCTCCCGTTAACACCAGTTGATTTTTATACTCCATATGATAGATATTCAAAGCAAACATTAATTTTTTTCCATGATGTTTATAACCAAACTCCAGATCATTCAGTGTTTCCGGTTTGGGCCTGCTTTGGGGAGTGGATTGAACATAATCATTGCGACTAGGTTCTTTATTGCCAATACTATAGGATACATACACATTCGAATTTGAGTTTAAATCATAGTTCACTCCGATCTTTGGATTTACAAAATTCAGAGCTGTTGATTGCGGAACATTCGTAAAATAATTATCATATCCGGTAAATGCATAACCAACTACCCTGTATTGTATATCAGCAAACATGTTTATTTTTTCTGTTGCGAGGTAATTCAACTTTACAAAAAAGTTAAAATCTGTTTTTTGAGCTGTGTCGCTGTAATAATTTTGATGCAAAGTACTGTTCAATGCATATTGGGCCCAGATGATCTCCCCGTAATGCAAGCCATAATATTGATTCCAGGCTCCACCTATAATTGCAGAACAATTTTTATTATTAGTATAATTCAGGGAAAAAGTAGTTCCATAAAAATCATTATTCAACCAACGTCTGCGGACAAGATTGGATGAGGTAATGGTATCATTACCAATAGTAATATCATCCAAACCATAATTACTAAAAGCATCGGCCTTTCTGAACTCTTCATAATATCCTTTACCCTTGGTGTAATGCAATGCAATATTTGCATTCCAGTTGGGATCCAGTACGCGTGAAAAATGTAATTGATAATAATCTTGTTTGTAATGATCTACCTGATTTTCGTATGTGAATTGGTTGTAAGTTCTGCTATTGGAATTCAATAAATTCAATTCGTCTTCCGCATCCAATCCATTTCTGGCGATATAATCTTTCATTCCTTCAACATCACCTTTTAAACGTGCTTCAGGAACACCGTTCCATGCCTGGTAAGTTGTTTCCAATCCGGTAAAGGTGATGAACTTTATAATTGTTTTTTTACCATAATAAGCGCCGGATAAATAATAGGATTTAAGATCGGATGTAGCACGATCAATAAAACCGTCAGAATTTATCTTTGACAAACGGACATCAAAGGCGAATTTATCATTGATCAGCCCCGAACCAACATTCACAGTATTTTTCAATGTATTGAATGAACCATAAGAACCGTTGTATTCACCATAAGGTGTTGGATTTAATTTGGTTGTTTGAATGTTTAAGCTTCCTCCAAATGCCCCCGCACCGTTTGTTGATGTACCAACACCGCGTTGCAGCTGTATGTTGTCGATACTGGATGCAATATCCGGAAGATCCACCCAATACATACCTTGAGATTCAGCATCGTTCACAGGGATACCATTGATCGTAACATTTACCCTTGTTGCGTCAGACCCCCTGATACGGATACCTGTATAACCAACTCCTGCACCGGCATCTGAAGTAGTTACAACCGAAGGCTGCTGATTCAATAAATAAGGAAGATCCTGTCCCAGATTTTGTTCCGCAATTGCTTCTTTATCCATATAAGTGTATGCCATGGCAGACTTCTCACCAACACGTGTGGAAGAAACAATCACCTCATCCATTAATACAGAACTTTCGAGAAGTTCCAGATCAATAACTAAACTTTCCTTTAACAGAATGGTATCTGTAAATTTCTGGTAACTAAGCATCGAAGTATGGATCACATATGTTCCTTCCTTCAGATTTTTAATTTCAAAACTTCCGTCACTTTTGCTTTGAGTAGCAATAAATGTATTGTCGATACTGATCACAGCACCGGCTACAGGCTCCTGGTTTTGTTTGTTTTTAACTTTACCTGAAACACTGAATTGTGATAATGCCATGAATGGCACAGCCATCAGCAATGCTGCTACTAAACTTTTTTTTGTGTTAAACATGTTTTTTTATTTTTTTAGTTAAACATATAGCAGCAAAGGGCAAGCGGCTACTCTATTTTTAACTTACCATCCCTACGCAGGCATTACCCTGATCAGGTGCATAAACAAATGCTTTTGGAGCATTTGTTTATTGGGTTTAATCTCAGCCGAAGGGAATTATAATTTATAAATTAAGAATTAAAAATCAGAGTGTTTCAATTTTTAATTTATAATTCTTCATTTATCATTTCCCCACAACACCCCTTTAAGACGATGCAAAACTATAAATTATTTTGTGATGGAGAAATTCGTTATCTTTATATACAGAATTTATTTTTCTATCAATGAAAAAGATCCATTCATACTGCTTGATGCTGCTATTGTTTATGCCATTTATTATAAATGCGCAATACAGTTCAAATAATATTTCATTGATCGGCCATTGGTATAATCCAAACCAGGTTGCAGAATCTTCTTATGGTGTTAAATATAATAGTGTTTGGGGCTGGGTAGATCCTGATGATAATAAAGAATATGCTATTTTAGGTTCGGGTTCGGGCACTCATTTTATCGATCTTTCCGACCCTGCTAACCCTATTGAAAAGGATTTTGTAGCCGGACGAAAAAATAAATGCATCTGGCGTGAATACAAAACTTATCAAAATTATTTATATGCCGTAAGTGATGATGCAACACCCAATAGCTTCCAAATTATTGATATGTCCTATCTGCCTGATTCTGTACATGTAGTACACGACGGAACTTCTATTTTTGAGCGCGCACACACACTGTATATCGATGGCAATAAATTATATGGAGGAAGTGTTACTCCTACATCCGGTTATCATTCAATGGCGGTATACAATCTTGCCAATCCTGAATTACCAGTACTATTAAGAGACCTCAAACAAGATTATCCTGCCATAGATTTTGTGCATGATATGTTTGTTCGCAATGATACGGTGTATGCCTCCTGCGGTTACGAAGGCTTACATATATATAAATTTAACGGCAGCACTTTTTCGTTGATCAATTCACTCACTTCCTATTCTGATCAAGGCTATAATCACAGCAGTTGTTTAACGCAAAATGGGAAAACACTTGTTTTTTGTGATGAGGTACCTGACAACCTGGGTGTTAAATTGCTTGATGTTACCGACCTGCAAAATATGTCGGTTTTAAGTACCTTTAAATCTACTGAAGGAGCAACAGCACATAATCCTTACATCTATGGTACCAATCATGTTATCATTGCTTATTATCAGGATGGACTACAAATTTTTGATATCAGCAATCCGGTAGCGCCTGTAAAAACAGGTTTTTTTGATACAGATACATTAAAAGGATCAAATAATAATTTTCCGGGCCCCGCATATCATGGTTGTTGGGGTGCATATGTTGATCTGCCCAGCAAAAATATATTAGCAAGCGATATGCAGAATGGCTTGTATGTGCTGGATGCATCTGATGCCCTGAATGTTGGTGTTCCACAAATTAAAAATCTGACGAGTAGTATTACTGTCTACCCAAATCCTACAAATACTAACATTTCATTAGGGATAAATTCAAAATATTCCGATGCTATTTCGATTGAAATAGTTGATATTACCGGAAGAAAAATAATTTCTAAAAAAGAAAATGTATTGCCAGGAAGCTCAACGATTACAATCAGCACAGAATTCTTGGCTTCGGGTGTGTATATATTAAAAGCTATCGGAAAAGAAATGGGCTATTCACAAAAGATCGTGAAAAAGTAATCATTCATAGCTAACCACACTGGGTTTTGAAACCGCAAAATTCCTGAACTTAACAGTAAAGCTGGTGACAGGATTAAATTTAGTAAACTGATTATTTCCGTCCGGCAAATAAGGGTAAGCTCCAAAGGTGATCTGAAAACTACTGTTCAGCAAATTTTCATTTCTAATTAATAAACCGATAGCATACGATTGATAAACATGTCCGGCAAACAATTTAATATTTTCGGTTTCCAGCATTCCAAAACCTGCTAACACAAGCGGTGCAAATCGAAACCCGATAAAATTATAAGGTGCATAAGTAACTCCTTCTAAATTTAAAAGCATTTTACTATTACCTGAAAGTGTCCCATTATTAAAACCATACAGCTCATCGGGACGCAGTGTTATTTTTTCATGCGTAGGTTTATTAATACCATTTACATATTTTAAATAAAGAAATTGACGGAAATACCATTTTTTACTTCGTAACAGATCTGTGAAATAAGTTAAACCTAAATTTAAAGTTGCATTCCCTGTTTCTGTATCATTAAAAAAACTTCCATAAGTGGCATTTGCCGAGAAATACCCTATATTATTAATATGCTTCCCGCGTGATACATCAACTCCCGCATAATACCTGGTGCCCATCAGCTCTTTATATTGTAGCCCATACAAAAATTGTATAATGATCCCTTCAGGAATATCTTCATTGGCCCCAAAACGGAAAATATATTGATCCTTATAAAATTTACTTAAGGAAAAACCGATACTACTTAGGTATAAAGAAGTATTTGCATTGAACTTATTTGTATCAATTGAAAATGAGGGACGTTTTTGATACTGTGTTTCAGCATAACGAAATGCAGCAACAACATTATTAAATCTGCGGTTGATATTTTTTCCCGTACCGGTATTAATACTTCTGCCTACCCACACATCCAAATTATAGTAATCCTGATCAGTCCATTTTTTTTCATTCTCAATGGGGCTTATATAATTATAAGTATCCCACGTTTTAACAAACATTACACCACCGGCCCATCTTGCCAATGCAGAATAAAATCCCCTGTCAAATGAAACCCCAGCCCTAGTCATTGTATTTGTTGTAGAATAAAAAAGATCCGATGAAACAAAAGTGTTAGAAATATTTTTAACATAGTGCCGGCCGGAATAAACATAATTTCTGTCAACATAATACCTGATATCCTGCTCGATCCGTTGTCCGAAGCCAAATATATTTTTATCCCTTAAAACCAATCGTCCGTTAGTAGAACTAAGTGTACCTATTGCGTCCAACGACCATTTATCATGTACTTTTATTTTTATATTTATGCTATCAGTATCGGCACTGTCTTCCTCAACATATATCCGTGCATCTGTGATATAACCCGTTTCTCTTAACAACCGCTCTGATTCATTTACTTTAAGGGGATCCAATAATTCGTTCACTCTTAATAATAAAATATTGTGAATAATACGATGGCGCGTAGTAATATGATATTTATTCCCCAGTTTTTGAAAAGGGTTTATTTCTTTTCTGGTAGTATCATTTACAGAATATCCAAAAGGATCAAATACTTCTACCTCTATTTTTTTTATGATCTTGCCTTTGTATTTCAAATTAGGGTCTTTATTTTTTTGTTTGTCTGACAAAGGCTTTACTTCATACGTTTGAGGAGCAGGATCAACAAAAATGGCATGAAATAATAAAGTGGTTGCCCTGTGTTTATAAGCAACGTTCTTTATTTTTTTATACAGGGCGAGTGTATCACGAGAGGGAATTGAATCAGTTGTTTGGGAAATTGCGCAAAAGGGAGCTATCAGAATGATCCAAATCAGTAAACACTTTGAACCTGATTTATAGACTTTGCCTAACATACTCAAATATGGCTACACTTACATTAGTAAATGTTACATAAGTTTTAGAATATGTTATATTATTCAAATGTTTCAATAAAAAAACGTCCAGCCTTCGGTACGTATCTAAAGCAGGACGTAATTCACAAACAAAACAAAAAACCAAGGCTAAAATCTTAAACCCAATGTAAGCATGAAGCTGGAGTTTGAATAATCGCTTTTTACACGATCAACAATAGCAGGATCATACAAATAATTATATTGGGTATATTTTGTAAGCACATAAGCAAAATCAATAAAATAATTATTTTCCCTAAAACCAATACCGGCTGTATAACTATTCCTGTTCGCATTTATATTTTCACCATTTTTAAACGGACTGCCATACAATGCATAACCGGCCCTGAATGTAAGCGGATCAAAACGAACTTCGGCACCTATTCTTATATTGCTTGTGGAAGTATATTTTGAATGAATGGTATTATTTACTTCAGAAAAAACATTGGGGCTTGAATTTAATTGTGCATAGGAATAATCAACATATTCATAATCAATATTGAACAAAGCCATTTTATTAACAATAAATCCAAGACTTCCAATTGCTTTAAAAGGAGTTGTAATTGTATAATCAAAAGATCCTTGTGGCGATACAGTATCATAAGTAATACTTTCCAGGTCGGATTTCATGGTACTGCTGTATTGATCTTTTAACTGGAGAATAGTTGGAGTATGAACAGCAGCGCCAATACGCAACCAGTCGACGGGTTTATAGATCATACCAATTTTAAAATTGAATCCATTTCCTTTTGTGCTCAGATCCTGTGCATAAGTAAATGATTTGAAAGCTTGAATAGTATCCTTTGCATCCACCTCTTCATAAACACTTTCTTCCAAATATTTAGCGTTAACAATACCCAATGTAGCTCCTATGTACACTTTACTCTTATAATTTCCGCCAAAACTGATCACGGTTTCACCCATCGAACCTCTTGATTCTATTGATTTTCTGTGATACTGACCATAATTTGCAGAATCATTTTTGATCACATGATTATATTGCAATGCAGCACCGGTATCAGGATTTAAAAGATAGGTTACCCAGGCAAGATGTGTTGAGAACTGATCAAAGCTTTCAGAAGAATACCCGTTAGCCTCATTTACATAAGTATCTAGCAGAGAACTGCTTGTATTATACCCTTCAATGCGAATACGATTGTGAAAATTATTTTTTCGATTATATCCAAATCCAAAATTTACAGATTCCCAACCGGTTGTATTATTTTTCCCTGTAAGATTAATAGTAGTGACCAGTCCGATATTCCCTAAATTAAAATTTAATTTTCTGTCGCTCGCGGTCATACCATTAAAAGCAGATGAAGTAGTCTGAGAAAAAATAGAAGGTGTGATCGACAGCTCTGTTTTCCTATAAATGGCAATACCTGCCGGGTTGAAACTAAGTGTTGAAATATCCCCACCCAGCGCACCCATTGAACCCGCCATAGAAGCAAAGCGTGCAGTACCCCCGAAGGTTATTTGCGAATAACGCATGGCATCAATATCATTTTGTGCCAGTGCAGAAATAGTACATATAACTCCTGTGCCTAATGTAAAAATGAGCTTTTTCATGTTACAGTGCATTACAGGTTATCTTCTTGGACCTCTTGCCGGAGCAGGAGAACTATTACCGGAATTATTACGGGGTGCAGGAGCAGGCTGACTGTGTCTTGGCTGCTCATAACTTGGCTGTACATTGTTGCGTGGTTGTTCGTTCCTCGGCTGATTATTTCTTGGCTCAACATAACGCGGTTGTTCATTCCTAGGTTGGCGATTACGGGGCTGTTCATGCTTTTGTGGCTCAACTACAGGTACCGGTTGTTCGTAACTTGGCGGTGCTGTTGTATTCGGATTATTCTGATAACCATTATTGTCCCTAGTTCTTGTTTTATCCACAGGAACTGGTACAGGCCCGTTAGTACTGTTTCCGGGGGCTGTATAACCACCGTGGCTTGGGGCAGGATCATTATTTGATCTTGGCTTCGGATCATTAACAGGTCTTGGATTGGTATTATCATCTGTAAATGTGCCTGTATTGCCTACATCGGAACCGGCCGGATTTCTATCTTTTATTACCGGTGGCCTTGAGGGATTATCTACAGGAGATGTACTAGTTCCTGTTCCTGTAGTTCTATCACCTATAACCGGCCTGACATTCTCTACCGGAGTGCCTCTTTCTTTTCCACCGGTTTCAACTCCCTGATCGGAAACATTTCCAGACCTATCCGCCTGCATATAACGGCTTGCCAGGGGTTGTGATACCTGGCGGCTATTGGTTGATATAGTCCTTCTCGGGCCATAATAATAACTATTGTTATCATACGTATTAAAATAGTTGTTGTTATAGAGATTACTATAATAGCCATTGTAATATCCATCCCAATAACCATTATTATAGCCATTCATGTAGCCACCCATCATATAAGGGTTGTAGCCATAATATCCATAACCGTAAAACCCATTATATGGGTTAAAACCACATGGATTATACCAGGGATCATACCCCCAGCCAAAACTTGAATACCAATAAGCACGGGGATTATATGAATAACTTACATAAGAAGGCCCCCACCAGCTATAACCTAAATATATACTGCTTCCATAAGTATAAGGATCACCTGTGTACCAATAAGAGTTAGTGTAATAATTATCATAATAACCGTAAGTTCCTACATTATTATGAAAACGTCTGATACGTGTTGAATAGGAATAATCATAATAATCATCGTAATCAAACGGGTCATCATAATAATTATTTGTTACATAGGTATTACCGCCTGCATCCGTTGTTTTAGTTGTGGTGCTTTGTGGCTGATAATAATCTTCTGTTGTAGTTCTGTTACTCTGTGGAGCAGCTGATGTTGTTTTTTCAGAAGCCGGCGCAGTATTATAATTTTTCGCAGTTTCTGATGCCTTTGCAGCTTTTTGCTCTTTTTCGATGGCCGCATCCTTCGAGGAATAATAAATATCATCATTATAGGTCCTGGATGTTGTTGCACCTTGTGGTGAGCTGCAAGCGGATAGCAGGATCACTGCTGCTGAAATTGTAAGATACGTTTTCATTTTAAATCGTTTTTATTATTTGGGGATGCTTGTATTTTTAATCGTTATTTGAGCGTAACCGGAAACCTAATAATTTGACAATTTAACCGGCAAAAGGTTTAATTTTCTATTTTTGCCCTGATCTTGAATTAAAAATACAAATACTGTACCACAAATAAAACATTATGAGCAAGGACTTATCAACCCGTGAAACAAATTATTCGGAATGGTATAATGAGCTGGTTGTAAAAGCTGACCTGGCAGAGCATTCAGCAGTAAAAGGCTGTATGGTCATTAAACCCTATGGCTATGCTATTTGGGAAAAAATGCAGCAGGCTTTGGATAAAATGTTTAAAGACACGGGACATGTAAACGCATACTTCCCTTTATTTATACCCAAGTCGTTTTTCAGTAAAGAAGCCAGCCATGTAGAGGGGTTTGCCAAAGAATGTGCCGTGGTGACACATTATCGCTTAAAAACCGCTGAGGATGGAAGTATTGTAGTAGATGAAACAGCCAAACTGGATGAAGAACTAATTATCAGGCCCACTTCCGAGACCATTATCTGGAATACCTATAGGGGCTGGATACAATCCTACCGCGACCTGCCAATACTGGTAAACCAATGGGCCAATGTGGTACGATGGGAAATGCGAACCCGTTTATTTTTACGTACCACTGAATTTTTATGGCAGGAAGGGCATACCGCACATGCTACTGCAGAAGAAGCACTTGCAGAAACAGAGCAAATGTTAAATGTGTATGCTGATTTTGCTGAAAAACATATGGCAATGCCTGTTTTAAAAGGGCTTAAAACTCCTAATGAACGATTTGCAGGAGCCATTGAAACGTATTGTATTGAAGCGCTTATGCAGGATGGAAAAGCATTGCAGGCAGGAACGTCGCATTTTTTAGGCCAGAATTTTGCAAAAGCATTTGATGTGAAATTTGCTAATAAAGAGGGAAAACAGGACCACGTTTGGGCAACATCATGGGGTGTTTCCACACGCCTGATGGGCGCTTTGATCATGTCACATTCGGATGATAAAGGATTGGTATTACCTCCCAAATTAGCTCCTTACCAGGTGGTGATAGTGCCTATTTATAAAAGTGATGAACAGTTGGCACAGATATCGGAGGTGGCCAATAAAATAAAAAAGGCAATGGAAGTCAAAGGCATCACTGTAAAGTATGATAACAGGGATAATCAGCGTCCGGGCTGGAAATTCGCCGAATATGAGTTGAAAGGCGTACCTGTTCGTATTGCTATTGGAGGCCGCGACCTGGAAAACGGAACAGTGGAAATAGCCCGTAGAGATACCATGGAAAAGGAAACGATTCAGCAAGAAAATATCGAGAATAAAGTGGCGCATTTGCTGGAGCAAATACAGGATAATTTATATCAGAAAGCTTTAACAATGAGGGAAGCAAATACGCATACAGCTAAGACCTATGATGAATTCAAAGAAATTTTGGAAAAAAAATCCGGATTTATTTTAGCCCATTGGGATGGTTCTCCTGAAACGGAACAAAAAATAAAAGAAGAAACAAAGGCCACTATCCGTTGTATTCCATTGAATAATAAACAGGAATCCGGCAAATGTATTTTCTCAGGCAAACCTTCGACACAACGTGTTGTTTTTGCCAAAGCATATTAAAATTCTAGAATTACGAATCTACAAAAGCTGATAATTAAAGAATATTTGTATTTTTAATAAATGGAAAAACCGACGCCACAAGAACTCATTTTAAAAACGCTTAAGGAAAAATCCAGTCTTAAGCAGGACGTATATGCCAATACGCTTAAAGCTTTCATTTTAATGAAAGCTACCGCAAAAAAGCTTGTTCTGGAATTGAAAAAAGAAGCAGCTGTTATCGATAAGCGTATCGTTATTGAATTCAAGGATAAGGGAGAGTTTGAATTTGAGCTCCGTGTGGCCGGCGACTTGCTTATTTTTGTAATGCATACCAATATCTTTGAATTTGATAAGACGCACCAGATCTGGCGCAATTCTTACATCAAAGAAAACAACACCCGCTCATTTTGCGGAATGATCAACATCTATAATTTCCTGAATGATTCATTTATTTATAACCGGGTCAATGATCTTGGATATGTCATTGGGCGGATTTTTATAAACAAAGAAAATCATTATTTTGTAGAAGGAAAACGACAGCTAGGCTTTTTATACAATGATATTGTGCATTCTGTTATCGATGAACAGATGATCAGATCGATCATAGAATCAACCATTTTATACAGCATTAATTTTGACCTGTTCACCCCTCCTTTTGACTCCATAAAAGAAGTATCTGTATCCGATATGCAAACCGCCAGTGAAAGTATGCAGATAAAGACCGGCAAGCGTTTGGGCTTCCGTTTCCAGGCTGATAACGATGAGATTGATTGATTTTCCTGAAAATTCTTTAGAAATATTTTGCAACACTGATTTTTTCCTATACATTTGCACTCCCAAAAAACGATTTTGGTCCGTTCGCCTTCACCTTCGCTAAGGCTTTGGTGAACGCCGTAGGAGTTAAAGGAAATTAAAAGTATATGGCTTCGCCATCTGAAGCTTTAGCGAAAGATGGCCCGTTCGTCTAGGGGTTAGGACATCAGGTTTTCATCCTGGAAACAGGGGTTCGATTCCCCTACGGGCTACTTAAAAAGTAAAAAGTTAATAGTAAATGGTTATTAGGGAAGAACTGATAACAAAAAAACATAAAAATGGCACACCATAACTCTTGTATCAAAAGAATTCGTTCTAACGATGCTAAAAAGTTAAGAAACCGTTACCAGGCAAAAACAATGCGTAACGCTATTAAAGAGTTAAGAGCCGATGAAGATAAAAAATCCGCTTCTGAAAAGCTGACCAAAGTTATTGCTATGGTAGACAAATTAGCTAAGAAAAATGTTATTCATAAAAACAAAGCGTCTAATTTGAAATCAAAGCTGACAAAAAAAATAAACGCTCTGAAAAAATAATTGAGCCGTATTCAAATTAAAGATCCCGTTCCGCAACTTTGCGGAACGGGATTTTTATTCTTGTAAGCTTCTTTTCTCCTTCAGTAATACAAATGCGATCAATATTATAAATACTATTTCCAGTAGCGCATCTGCTAAATAGATCCTGCGAATGACATTATTATAAACGTAATGAATATCAGCATATGCCAGTACGAATGAGCTTGCCAATGCTAAAACAATTACTGACCGACTGGTAGATCTTTTAAATGCATCTACTATAAATGTGATAGCAACTGCCGATAGTATTCCTCCCATAATTTTTACCAACCACAGATCATTTTTGGGACCTGTTACAAGCATAAAACTATCTATATCTATTATGGGCAACAATCCTGTTATCAAAAAATAAGAACCCTGGCATAATAGTATATACTTCATTAGTACCTTTCTCTTCGTCTACGGGAGGAACCGTATTCCCGTTGATCATAGTCGTAATTATCATCCCTATCATCCCTTGTATCAATATCACTACCTGAAGAATAACCATTTGTAGCACGTCCTCTGCGGGAGCTTCCATATGGACGATACCCTCTAAAATCCCTGGAAAGATCACCTGAACCATAAGCGGATCCACCATAAGATGCACTTCCTCCTCTGCGGCCTATTTCACGAACATCCTCACGATCTATTATTTCATAGCTTCTTCTACCTCTTCTTCCTCCTGAATACCCGGCATATTCATCATCCTCATATTCATTTTGAAAATCCCCGCCATCATAATAATAATCTTCGTCATCTTCCTCATATCCCCTTCTGTAATTCGGATGATCAAAATCATTATCATCTTCTCTAAAGTTATTTTGTACGTCACGATCATTTTCATAATCATAATCTTCTTCATCTTCAAAATCGATGTCACGATCATCTGAATAATCATATCGATGCGGGCGCTCATATCCATGAGATCGTGAGACTGAACGGCCATAAGAGTTATGCTCTCCTCGTTGAGAACCTTTACGTTGTGTTCTGGTATTATTCATATTTCTTAGAATTAATTTTCATTTAAATTTTCTTATTATCGTTCAGTAAATGATTTACACTTAATATACTTTTTCCAATTCTTCCTCTTCACTTAATTCACACGCCTCATCATTTACGTCTTGCGCTATATAGCTTAAATTTTTATCGGTTTTTTCTTCTTCTTCCAACGTATCACCAAGTATTTCTGATATCCTGGAATAACCCAGTACATCTGCCAGTTCACAAAGAGAACCATATGCTGCTATTTCATAATGTTCTACTTTTTGTGCACCAATGATCAATGCCGAATCACGCACCGGACCATCTTCAAACTCTTCAAAGATCTCATATCCTGACTAGATCAACCCTTTCAGTTCTTTGCATTCTTTTTCTTCCGCGTCGATCTGAAGACGATCAAATATTTTTTCCAAACGTTTTACTTGCTGCTCAGTTTGTTGCGAATGCTTTGTAAAAGCATATTCCAGGTCCGCATTATAAGCAGCTTCAGCCATTTTTGGCAATGCTTCAATTAGTTGTTTTTCAGCATTATAAATATCTTTTAATCCTTCTTCAAAAAGATCTTCCAGCGTTTTCGGCTGTGATTTTTTTAGAACTTTTGATACTACTTTTTTAAAAGTGACGTTAGATTTTTTATCCTTTGCATCAACAGTTCCATTGGTTTTTGATTTTGCCATAATATTTGCGTTTAGATTTAATTTATATTATATTTTTTAAAAGCGGATGAATCAATCCATCCGAATATTATTTATTAACGGCTGCGGCGGCTACGTGAGGCGCTGCCTGTTGAACGTCCACGACGACCATTGCTTGAAGAACTACGGCTTCCACGAGCTCTCCCACCCATACGTGCAATTTCACGTACCTCTGAACGAGGCACTAATTCAAGGCCTCTTCCTTGCTTGTGCGGAGCTCTACCGCCCAAACGGGCTATTTCACGTACTTCGGAGCGCGACATGGAAGCAAATCTGCGCCGGCTTGTTCCTCTTCCACGATCAGAACCTCGTGAAGAAGATCTACCATTGTCATCATCATAATCTCTGCTATCACGTGAAGTTCTGCCACCCAACCTCGCTATTTCACGTACTTCATTACGATCCATTGCTGCAAAACCACGTCTGCCATCACGGCCTTCACCATTCCCGGAACCATTATAATCTCTGCCACCTCGTGACGCCCTTCCACCTCTGCGAGCTATCTCACGAACTTCATCATGGTCCATAGATGAGAATCCACGTCTGCCACGACCTGAATCTTCATCTTCGTAATCACTTCCATATTCATCTTCATAATCATAATATCTGTCATCCTCACGCTTTAGTATATCTGTATCATAATCATAATCGTAACGTGACTGACGGCCACGACCATTTCGTTCTTCGGTAAAACGCCCGTAAGAATCACGTTCTCTCGAACCTCTGCTTTGTCTTGTTCTCATATTTTTTATTGATTTATTTAATGTGATTGTATATTAATAATTTAACAAACAAAATTATTTCCGGCAAAGGGTAATTCCTTTTATATTCGGTAGAAAAGAATTTAAAGCAGCCCAAAACCTAAAAATGAGTGTTCAATTACATCATTAGTCGAAATTGTTGCCAATTGTTCGGTTAATTTTAAGTACATTCGTGTATAAGCAATACCGACAAATGAAACAAAAAGTAAAATTTATAAATAAGGATAAAACCCAGTTCTTTATTACTTTGAAAGAAAGGGTGGATACTTATTTTATAAATAACAATATTTCCCAACATGCGAATTTGACAATGGTATTTAAAACCATTGTTATGCTTTCTCTCTATTTTGTTCCGTATGCACTAATTATGACTCAGGGTTACAATCTTTTAGGGTTGTGGATCTGTTCGGGAGTTATGGGTTTAGGGCTTGCCGGTATAGGGATGAGTGTTATGCATGATGCTAACCACAATGCTTATTCAGCAAATGATAGAATCAATAAGATAATCAGCCACTCACTTTCTATTGTAGGCGGAAATAATAAAAACTGGAGAACGCAACACAATGTATTGCATCATACTTATACAAACATTCACGAACATGATAGAGACATTGATAACAAAGTTATCATGCGTTTTTCGCCCGTGGGGAAATATAATGCGGTTCAGCGTTTTCAGATCTTTTATGTATTTGTATTCTATTCGATCATGACATTATATTGGACAACCGGAAAAGACTTTGTACAATATTATCAATTCATTAAAGAGGGACATCATCGCGATAGCAAATTTCAAAGAGTACTAACCCTATTGGGATTGATATTATGGAAAGCAATGTACTATACGTATATTTTGGTATTGCCTTTATTGTTTCTGGATATTACCTGGGTGCAATGGCTGATCGGATTTTTGACCTTACATTGTATAGCCGGATTGATCTTGAGTACTGTATTTCAATTAGCACATGTGGTAGAGGATGTAAAGTTCCCGGTGCCTGATGATAAAGGAAATATTCAAAATGAATGGGCCATTCACCAGATGCAAACCACCGCTGATTTTTCAAGAAAAAGCTGGTTGATCACTTACTATGTTGGAGGTTTAAATTACCAAACAGAACACCATTTATTCCCAAGAATTTGTCATGTTCATTATCCTAAAATCGCTCCTATTGTAGAAAAAACTGCTAAAGAATTTGGAATTCCTTATTTGTATAATGAAACTTTTAACTCTGCCTTAGCATCTCACTTGGGAATCATTTCCCAGCTGGGAAGAAATGAATTGTTGCATGATCCTATGGGGTAACCTCACCCTTAATCCCTCTCCTGAAGGAGAGGAAAAAGTCACTTCGCTTTCTGGACTAATTCATTCAAATAATTAGGATCAACAGCATAGTTCAATGCTTTCGCTTTTTGTGCAGCATCCAGTGCTGCTTTATAATTCCCCGATTGATTTAAAGCAACTGAATAATTAAACCAGGCATTGGGATTATCCGTTTTTAATGACACAGACTTTTCAAGGTCTGCTAGGCCCTCCTGAGTTTTGCCCATATTCACATAACTGGTGCCCCGATAAAAATAAGCGTAAGGGTCATTTGGTTGCAAACTTAGCAGTGAATTACATGCCTTAATACTTTCATTATATTTTCCAAGGTTTAAATTTTCAGAGGCAATATTTACATAAAACTGAGTTTAAAGTGGATTTAATTTAAGCGCAGATTCAAAATAATTCAAAGATTAGTAATGTTTTCACATGGTGGAATGTGTTATTAAGCGATTTATAA